>JAUQQR010000016.1 GCA_030549835.1 Thermoproteota archaeon | reverse complement strand
ATCCTATCCTAAAGATAAAAACTAGATGTGAGCCCTTGTGCCGTTAGGCTCAAATGGTACCCGGGACCCCCGCGTAGAGTGGCTAGGCAGCCACTGCGAATAGTGGGACAAGAGGCACAACCCATCCTAGGAGTATACAGAAACCTAGGATGGGAAACGGTAGATTAGAAGCTTTTATATGGAGTAAGTCTAGATCATCATAGTGGTTTAAGAGACTCTATTATTAGTTTTCCTAGGGCTCTTTCATAGTGGTTTGGTGAGTCTTCTAGGGTGTATGCTGCTAGCATATATGCTCCTCTTGTAGTGTATAACTTGAATTCTTCCAGGTATCCCCCTAGAAGTAGTGTTCCCCATAGTGATCCTATTATGCTCCTATTCTTCTCGTTTACATCTCTTACGTTGAATTCTCGCTTAATCTCTACATCATCTTCTAGTGGTCCTTCTGGGTAGTCTGATATCTTAGCTTCTATGTCTTCTCTTCTATTTATATTTTTGAATTCTTCTGGTTTAAACCCTCTACTCTTAACATTTATGAGGTATATTCTTGGAGCTCCTCTATGTAAGTCTGCTACTTTAGATCTCCCCCTACCTCTTAGATATTCTAGGATCCACCTGGCAGTATCTACTTTACCTGCTACTATGGTTGTCTCTATCAGACCATTTGGTAGTATTGGTGATACTATGTCGTATGACTCTACTAGCTCTATCATCTCCTCTAGTAGCTTTAATGGTATGTATGGCGTGTCGTTAGGTAGTGCTATGAATATGCTATTAGTGCATAGTTTTAGAGATGAGTATAGCCCTGATAGTGGGCCTACGAGCATCTCGTCATCTGTAGAGTATACTATGTTGCTAGTTCTAACTATGCTACTATATAGTTTGACTCTATCGCTAGAGCCTGCAGCTACTATTATGTTAGGTGAGATGCTAGAGAGTTTATCTATTAAATGTTCGATCATAAGTTTACCATAAATACTATAGAGGGCTTTATCAGTCCATGGTTCTCCAGGCTTCTGGAATCTCCTAGATAAGCCACCGCTAAGGATTATTCCACAAATCAACTATTAGACCCATTGTGTAGTGTCTATAGCCTAGCTCTTATAGATTATGATATTTAGGCTTCTCTAATAGAATAGAATTATTCATTGGTGTCTTGAGGATGCTATACACTAGGCCTCCTAGTATAGGGGTCCTGGATGGTGACCCGTTTGAGTCTAAATGTGAGTCTATAATTGTGCCAGTCTTCCAAGATGATGAGGGTAAGCCTATACTTGACTATGTGAGGCTCTATGATAGGAATAAGCTTCTAGAAGATAGCGTTAAGCTAAACATATTCAGAGGTGATGTTGGTAGTATTTTCGAGGCTATTGTTGATGGCAAGTTTGTAGTCTATGTTGGTATTGGTAGGAGGAGTGTTAAAGAGTATATCCTACTTGAGAATTCTAGGAGAGGGTTTGCAGCTGGGGTTAAGAGAGTAGCTGGTAAGTTTAAGTGTATAGCCCTAGCATTATCGAGTCTTAGCTTAGAAGCTGCAAGTGAAGCTCTAATAGCGTCTCTCCTAGCATCATATAGGCTTGACGCATTTAAGAGTAGTAGAGAGCCAGGTCTAGAGGTTATCCTAGTAGATAGGAGTGATATTGATTTAAAGACTGTTAGAGCACTAGCTGAGGGCGTATACCTAGCTAGGGATATAGCTAATGCTCCGCCCCACGACGTAACACCAGCTAAGCTGGCTGAGAAGATCTCTGAGCTCTTCCGAGAACTACCTAACACTGAAGTTGAAATCTACGATTATGATAGGCTTGTTAGAGAAGGCTTCGGGGGTATAGTTAATGTAGGTATGGGATCTAACGAGAAGCCAGTCATGATAGTAGTTAAGTATAGAGGCTCTAATAGCAAGCCTATAGCCCTAGTTGGTAAGACTGTGATATTCGATAGTGGAGGTATTAATATTAAGACTGGAGAATCAATGTTCTATATGAGGTCAGATAAGGCTGGAGGAGCGGCAGTACTAGGAGTAATATGGGCAGCCGCTAAAGCCCAGCTAAGAGTCAATATAGCCGGCCTAGTACCAGCAGTCATAAACGTCCCCAGCGGCTCCTCATACCTACCAGGTGATGTTATAAGAATGTGGGATGGAACAATGGTTGAAGTAACTAATACAGACGCTGAAGGTAGACTAATCATAGGTGACGCCATAGCCTACGCAGCTAAAGCTCTAGAAGCAGGAGAGATAATAGACTTAGCAACACTAACAGGAGCAATAGTAGTAGCCCTAGGACCACTAATAGCAGGACTATTCACAAGAGACAATAGACTCAAAGAAAAACTACTAGAAGCATCAAATAAGACAGGAGAAAAACTATGGCCAATGCCAATGGAAGACGACTATAAACCATGGCTAACAAGATCAGCAATAATCGGAGACATGGCAAACTCAGGGACAAGAGTAGGAGGAGCAATATACGGAGCCCTATTCTTAGAAAGATATGCACATGGAAAACCATTTGCCCACATAGACATAGCAGGGCCAGGAATGGGCTACGAAGCTAAATATATTGCGCCACCATACTGGCCAGACAAAGACCAGGCGCCAGGATACGGGGTAAGACTAATATTCCAATACCTACTCACCACCCAATAAGCCTAATGCAATTGCTTTATAGCTATACATACTCAGGTCAATACTAGTTATTCTGGAAAAATTACCTCTAACATCCTTAATGCTAGGAGCCACCCCAACAAGGAGCCTAGAACTTATATATGAGAGTTCACCATATAGGATAGTATTACTTAAGATTTAGAGTACATAGGAGTCGCCATGGAAACCTCTTAATTATTCTCTCTTCCATCCCCTTTAGGGGATGTTTTCTTCATGTTGCTTGATGTTTTTGATTCGTGTCGTACCTGTTTAATGTTTTCCTCTAGCTAAATACTTAAATTCATTGCTTAATCTCCCTAGTGGGAGTAAAAAGTCCTACTGTTTACCTAAATTCTTATAATAAGGTATATTTATAAATATTAATCTATATGTATAATTTTGGTGATTGCATGACTAGTTATATAGATCCATATGAGGAGGCTAAGAAGCAGCTTAGATCAACTGTTGAGCTCTTAGGTTTAGGTTATGATGTTTATGAGGCTTTGGCTACTCCTGAGAGGGTTATTCAGGTTAAGATCCCTGTTAGAATGGATGACGGTAGTGTTAAGGTGTTTATTGGCTGGAGGAGTCAGCATAATAGTGCTTTAGGTCCATATAAGGGTGGTATTCGTTATCATCCAGATGTTACTATGAATGAGGTTATTGCTTTAAGCATGTGGATGACTTGGAAGTGTAGTTTAGCTGGTTTACCTTATGGTGGTGGTAAGGGTGGTGTTAGGGTTGATCCTAAGCGTTTAAGTATTAGGGAGCTTGAGAGGTTGAGTAGGGGATATTTCGCTGCATTAGCCGAATACTTAGGCGTAGACCTAGATATACCAGCTCCAGATGTCTATACTAATCCTCAAGTTATGGCTTGGTATTTTGATGAGTTCTCTAGGATTAAGGGCGGGTTATACTATGGTGTTGTTACTGGGAAGCCTGTAGAGATTGGAGGTTTAGAGGCTAGGATATACTCTACAGGTTTAGGCGTAGCTATATCAGCTAGAGAAGCTGCTAAGAAGCTACTGGGAGGGATTGAGGGTAGAACTGTAGCTATCCAAGGATTTGGTAATGTAGGGTACTATGCAGCTAAGTTCTTAGAAGAAATGGGTGCTATAGTAGTCGCTATTAGTGATAGTAGAGGTGGAATATTTAATCCTAGAGGTCTTAATGTAGGTGAAGTTATTAGTGTTAAAGAGAAGACTGGAACAGTAGTAAACTATGATAAAGCTGAGAAGAAGATAACAAATGAGGAGATATTAGAGTTAAAGGTAGACGTCCTAATACCAGCTGCAATAGAGAATGTTATAACTGAGGCTAATGCTAGGAATATTAAGGCTAAGATTATAGTAGAAGGCGCTAATGGCCCAACAACAGTTGAAGCTGAGAGAATGCTAACAGAAGCTGGAGTCATTATAGCCCCAGATATTCTAGCTAATGCTGGAGGAGTAATAATGAGCCATATAGAGTGGGTTAATAACAGGATAGGAGGGTGGATAACAGAGGAAGAAGCTAGGAGGAAGCTAGAAGAGAAGATGATAGCATCATTCAATAACACGTGGAACTTCTGGGAGTCTAAGCTAGATAAGACTAGGCATAACCTTAGAGCTGCAGCATACGCTGTAGCTGTAGATAGAGTAGTTAAAGCTATGAAGCTTAGAGGTCAACTCTAGATTAATTGTCAACCAGCAATTTTAAGGTATTCTCCTGAAAAGAGACCATGCCAAATCCTCAACTAGTATTTTTAAATTATAACCCTTAATAGTAGGTATAACTCTACCTCTCCTAATAGCCTCAATTATATCCTCAGACTTAAGTTTATCAGTATAGATGATAGTAGGAGCTACTCCTACAGCTGAGGCTACGTGAGCATCACTCCCAGAGACTCCAGGTTTTCCTAGTCTTCTAGCAGCAATTATAGCAGGTATATTAAATAATGGTATACTCTTACTATTCCAGACCTCGATAGCATCAAATAACTCAGGTTTCTCATATAACTTAGATTTAACACTAGGCATAAGGATATGGAATGGGTGTGGAGCTATAGTTACACAGTTATTCTCTACAGCTACATCTCTAAGACCTAAAACATCTCTTGGTATCCCGCCGTATAAAGGCTCTACACAAATTAATAACACATCCCCAATATCAGTTAGAATCTCTGCCCCGTAGAGAACAAGTATATCTATGCCTAGTAGCTTAGCATACCTACTAGCTAGTATTGACCCCCTAAAGCTGTCATGGTCAGTTACTGCTATAGCATCTAAGCCTCTACTCTTAGCTATCTTAACAATAGCATCTGGGCTCATAGACCCATCACTAATATATGTGTGAGAGTGTAACTCTACCTTAACTCTCATTTCAGTCTTTCTTGACTGCTTCACTACACCATTATATACGGAATCTTCAACCTCAATAACCTTAGACCTATTAGAGGTGACTTCCAGTCTTTCTTGATTGCTTATCCCTCTCAATGATAAAGACCCATTGATTAATTTCAGTCTTTACTTTATTTGGCTAGCCTTATAAGCTTTATTTTTGAGTTCCGGAAAATTCATTGAGCCATTTGAAAGGCTAGATGTTGTGTTGTTATTATTATGTGTCTGAATCCTGCCGCTCTTGATGTTCCAACTCCTCTAAGTCTCGAATATAGGCTTTACTTAGTCTACAATTGTTTGGGTTTAATGGTATGTCTATTGCTAGTAGATTAGAGGGGGCTATTAGGATTGATTTGAAGAGTCTAGCTTCAGTAATTGAGTCTACACTCCTAGATCCTACGGCTAGCTTAGACTCATACTATAGACTCATAGATGAGGCCTCGAGATTTAACTTCTACTGTACTGTTGTTCCATCATCAGTTGTTAGATTTATTAGGGAGTATGCATTAGATAGAAGTGTTAGGTTATGTAGTGTTGTAGGGTTCCCTGGAGGATTCACTCCTACTAAGTCCAAGGTTATTGAGGTTGAAGATTCCGTATCTAATGGTGTAGTAGAGGTTGATATAGTTCCTAACTTGGTGCTATTAAAGAGTAGACTCTTAGAGGATTTAGAGTATGAGCTCTCTAGACTTATAGATGCAGCTTCATCTGGAGGTGCTATATCTAAGGTTATTGTTGAGGCTCCACTAATCTCTGATAGTGAGCTTGAGATTCTAGTAGAATTGTCTAGTAAGTGTAAGGCTAGATTTGTTAAGACTAGTACTGGAGTGTACTCTAAGGGTGGCGATCCCTTAACAGTATATAGGGTTTATAAACTAGCGTCACCTAGAGGCTTACTTGTTAAAGCTTCTGGAGGTATTAGAACATTCTTTGATGCACTACTAGCACTAGCTGCTGGGGCTAGTAGGATTGGGTCTAGCTCTGCAGGTTTAATAATAGATACATTCTTAAGGTTTAAAGAGAATAGTGTTGGATAGGGTATCCAGTTTGGTTAAGGTTACCCTATTGACAAGTAGAGTAGCTAAGGATATACTAGTAGAGTATATGAAGACGTTTAAACTTGAAAACGTAGAGGTTAATATAGTAGACCTACCAGTACACTCAATATCAATGCTATCAGCAGAGAATATAGCTAAGATAGTCTCTGGGAAGAGTGTAGTGAGAGATAAGCTAGGAGAGTCGGAGATCATACTAATACCTGGAAGTGTCTCAGGAGACGCTAAGGTTATAAGCGATGTTATCGATAGGCCAGTATTTAAAGCCTCAAGAACAATAGTACACTTACCACAAGTACTAAAGTATATTACCGAAGGTGGAAAACTTGACACTATAAAGCCAGCTGAGGATATAATAACCCTTAGTGAGCCTAGATACGAGTATACTGAAGCCTTCAAGGTTAACGGGCTAAGTATCCCCCTAAGAGGGCCTCCAATCATACTAGCATCAGAGGCTATTGCTAGGCTTAAAGGTGAGGAGTTTAAGGAGAGTATAGCCAGATTTCTAAGAGAGGGGGCTAAGATTATCGTTGTTGGCTCATCATTCGATACTCAGCCTGAGGAGCTTGAGTCTAAGGTTAGACTTGTAGCTGATATAAGTTACCCTATACTGGTCGAGGCTCCTTCTAGGTCTCACGCCTATCGGGCTCTAGATGCTGGGGCTCAAGGTGTAATTACTTCATGTGATATTATTGAGGAGATCTCAGGCTACTTATCTAAGGATCACCTACTAGTTATTGGTGATAGGAGTATTGATTCCCTAGTTAAAGCTCTAGAGTTTACTAGGAGTATTGGGCTGTATAAGGTTATAATAGATCCAGTAGTAGGTATTCCATTAATAGACTTCTCTAGTACAATCTATAGGTACTCTGAGGCATCCAAGCTTAGAGTCCCACTATGGTTCTCCTCAGCTAATGTTATTGAAGAAGTTGAAGCTGATAGCCACTCACTACACGCTATCCTAGCATCATTAGCCTTGGAGCTTGGAGCATCAATATACTCTGTAGTAGAAGACTCATATAAATCAATACACTCAACAGCTGAAGCTAGAGAAGCTTTAAGAGTAGCATCTCAAGCTTATAGTATGAAGTCTACTATGAGAGGATCCTATAGTAGCCTCCTCATAGTTAAGAGTTCAAGCCAGCCTGAACAGGTTCCACAAGAGTATACTAGTATAGCTGAACCTGTAAACTATATTGAGCCATACTGGGATAAGAGGGGCTACCTGAGAATATTTGTAGATCACAAGAATAAAGTCATAATAGCAGCATATATAATGCACCGCGGGGGGATTATAGCTGTCAAGGGTAGGAGTGCTACTAGTATAGCTAGAGCTCTAATTAGAAAAGCCTCTCTAGACCCTGAGCACTCAGCATACCTAGGCTATGAGTTATCTAAGGCTGAGCTAGCTTTAAAGCTCAGCCTACCATATATTCAAGATGAGCCCCTACTTAAGACGCCATGGGATGATATTATTGAGGAGAGTAGAGGCTAGTGCTCCAGGTAAGGTTATATTATTTGGGGAGCACTTCGTAGTTAGAGGTTATAGAGCACTAGCTACAGCTATAGGCTTAAGAGCTAGGGTTATAGTTGAGGAGTCTAGAGGAGGTAGTATAAGATTTATTAGCCCAAACCTTAAGCTAGAAGAGTCTATAAGCTTAAACCTAGAGAATCCAATACATAGAGAATTCGAGGTTTACACTGCTATACTCAGAAGTCTCAAGTCTAGAGGCTACACAATAATACCCCACAATGTCATTATAGATAGTGATATACCATTATCGGCTGGTCTAGGCTCAAGTGCTTCTACAAGTGTAGCTTATACACTAGCCTACACTACACTACATGATAGTCCCCTTAGAGAAGATGAGTTACTAGAAGTATCTCTTGAAGGAGAAAAGATTGCACATGGTAAGCCTAGTGGTATAGATGTTAATATAGCTGTATCTGGTGGAACTATAGTCTATAAGAGGGGAGAGAAGCCTATTAGGATAGCAGATGTAAACATACCTAGGGGCTACTCTCTACTAATCATAGATAGTGGTATTAAGAGATCAACTAGAGATGCTGTAGAGCATGTGCTTAGACTTTCAGGCGACTACTGGAGTATAATGGAGTATATTTATAGAGCAGCAGACGCAATAATAGATGATGCTATAGAAGCTCTAAGAGCTGGAGATATGAGGAGACTCAGCACTCTAATGAATATAAACCATGGACTCCTATCATCTATAGGAGTTTCTAGACTAGAATTAGACATGATAGTTAATAGTCTTAGAGAGAGTGGAGCTCTAGGAGCTAAACTTACAGGAGCAGGGTGGGGTGGATGCGTTATAGCTATCATTGAAGATAATATCATAGACTCTATCACGTCTAGACTATTAAAATATAAGGTATATAGAACATTGATAAATGCTAGTGGGGCTAGAGTAGACTATAGCACGTTATAATTTGACTTATAAGCTTTGCGTTAAGCTTATAAGGCTTAGACTGTATAGTATATAAGGGTGTATCCTGGTCTTAACGAGGATATGGTACTGTGGAGGTGTTTTTGGTGTCAGAAGATGGATCTACTCCTGAGATTAAATGTCCACCAGATAAAATTATTTTTGATTCACAGAGAGGTGCTAGAATATGTATTGAGACTGGTGAGGTCTTAGAAGAGCATATTATAACTGATGAGGTTGAGTGGAGAGCTTATACTACAGAGGAGAAGACTAAGAGGTCTAGAGTTGGTGGTGCTATATCATACTCTAAGCCGTATATGGGTGTAGAGGCTCAAGTAGGCCCCTATAGAGAGCCTGGTAGCCGTAAGATTAGGGGTTTATCTAAGAGAGCTGAGACTCTCAGACTACAGAGAGCTTTAAAGCTAGGCCGAATAATGAGTAGTCTTGAGAAGAATATTAGCCATGCGTTGAGCATAATGGATGACCTCGTAGCTAAGCTTGATCTACCAGACTCTGTTAAAGAGGAGGCTGCTAAGATTTATAGAGAAGCTGCTCAGAAAGGTTTAACTAGAGGTCGTAGTATTGAGGCTATGGTTGCAGCCTCACTATATGCTGCTTGTAGGAGGCATAAGATACCGTGTAGTGTAGATGAGATTATAAGATTACTTAGAGCTCATGAAGCAGATATTAAACGTGAAGTCGCCAGGAACTATAGGCTCCTAGTTAGAGACCTCAATATTAACATCCCTGTTATTGAGCCTGAGAGGTTTGTCTATAGAATAGCTAGTGCTCTATCATTATCAGAAGATGTAGTCGTTGATGCTATAAAGATTATAATGGAGGCTAAGAAGAGAGGAGTATCTTCTGGTAAAGATCCTAGTGGTTTAGCAGCTGCAGCACTATACCTTGCAGCTCTAAGACACGGATATAGGAGGACTCAGAAGGAGATCGCCCATGTAGCTGGAGTAACAGAGGTCACAGTTAGGAACCGCTATAAGGAGATAACTACAGCATTAAAAATTGAAGGTTAAACTCTATAAATATAAGTATTAACTCTTTTCCCCCCAAATAGGTGTAATAGTTTGAGTCTAGCTATTTTTAAAGAGTGTAAGCCTCTAATAGGTGTAGTCCACTTACCACCACTCCCAGGTTCTCCAGGCTATAGGAGGATGAGATTCCCAGACATCCGGGGGGAGGTTTGGGGTATCGATAGTATACTAGAGTATGCCCTGAATCAAGCTAAACTCTACGAGTCTATAGGCTTTGATGGTGTTATAATAGAGAATTATGGCGATAAACCTTATAGTGTACATGCTTCTAAAGGCCAGATAGCATCGCTAGCGAAGATTGTATCAGCTATTACGAGGGAATTATCAATCCCTGTAGGTATTAGCATCTTAAGGAATGCTGGCTATGAGTCTATAATAGTAACACATGTTAGTGGAGCTAGGTTTACTAGAATTAATAGTCTATGCGAGCTTAGAGTATCACAAGAAGGGATACTATACCCAGAGGCTAGGAGAGTAGCTAGAGCATTACAAGAGCTAAACATATATGAGGACTTATACCTTAACAGGCTACTAATAATGGCTGATATTAATGTTAAGCATAGCTACCCCCTACATGAAGAATCAGATATCACCAACATAGTGAGAGATTGCGTAGAGAGATGTGGATACCCGATATACTCTATAATACTAACAGGGTCTAGAACTGGAGAAGAGCCTGGATACGATACTGTAGAGAAGGTTATTGGAGTAGTTAGAGAGCTAGGAGTACAGCTATATGTGGGAAGTGGAGTAACACACACTAATATATCAAAATACTGGAGTATAGCAGACGGGTTTATAGTAGGTACTAGTATAAAGGTTGGGGGGAGAACTGAGAATCCTATAAGTGAAGATAGAGCTATAGCATTAGCTAAGCTAGTTAAACACTATAGGAGTACAATAGGCTGTTAGTAGGAGTTATACCTAGAAAATATATAGTTATCCTCATAGGTTCTAGCTAAGGGCTTAGATTGAGGTGTTTGAGTATGAAGTATGTTCCTAAAGCTACAGAGGTTTTCCTAGATACAGGTACACGCTTCCCTAGGAGAATTATATGGGCTATGGGGTTAATTAAGTATGCTGCTGCTAATGCTAATAGTAGGCTGGGTTTACTAGATAATAATATTGCTAATGCTATAATGAAGGCCTCCCTTGAAGTAGCTGAGGGTCTCCATGATGATAAGATTATTGTAGATGTCTTCCAGACAGGCTCTGGGACTGGTCTTAATATGAATATTAATGAGGTTATAGCTAGTAGAGCTTCTGAGCTCTCAGGTGCTAAGATACATCCTAATGATCACGTTAATATGGGGCAGTCTTCTAATGATGTCGTACCCACGGCTATTAGAGTTGCGTTGCTATACGAGGTTAAGAATAGGGTTCTAGTAGAGCTTAGTAGGGCTTATAAGAGTCTAGAGGATTTAGCTATTAGGACTAGTAGTGTTATTAAGCCTGGTAGGACTCATCTTAGAGATGCACTCCCAGTAACTATGGGTCAAGAGTTTCAAGCATATGCTGATGCCTTAGAGAGAGACTATAAGCTACTAGAGTATACTTCAGAACTCCTACTAGAGGTTCCACTAGGTGGAACTGCTGTAGGTACTGGCTTAAATACTCACCCTGAGTATCCTAGCTTAGCTATAGGTTATCTATCTGAGCTTACAGGGTTAAACCTTAAGCCTGCTAGAAGTAACTTTAGGGCTATGAGGCTACTAACAGATATCGTAGCTGTTAGCTCTGCAATAAAGATTACAGCATTAGACCTCTGGAGACTATGCCAAGACCTAAGGCTAATGTACTCAGGCCCATTTACTGGTATAAGTGAAATCGATATACCACAGGAGGTTCCAGGTAGTAGTATGATGCCAGGTAAGGTTAACCCAGTTACAGTAGAGGCTGTAATGCAGGCATCATCACATATAGTAGGACTAGACTCTAGCATAGTAATGGCCTCACTCCTGGGAGAGTTTGAGCTGAGTATGGGTATAACTCTCGCGGGATACGCTTCACTAAGACAAGCTACTATTATATCAGAGTCTCTAAGAAAAATAGTAGACCATGTAATAACTATGATTAAACCACTAGAAGATAGAGCTAGAAGATTAGCTGAGAATAGCCAAGCACTAGTAACAATTATAGCCCCAATAATAGGATATGATAAGGCAGCAGAAGTATCAAGAAAGCTACTTGAAGGTAAAACTCTAAGAGAAGTATTAAGAGACCTAGGATTCAGCGAAGAATACATAAATGATATACTAGATCTAGAAAAGCTAGTGAAACCAGGTATACCTGTATTTAGGAGGAAGGAATGAGAAATAATAACTCTAGAATAATATGATACCACGGTGTACCACTATTGGCTAAAATATTAATTATTAGAGCTGAGGAGGGTAAGATAGTAGAGTCTAGAGTTGAGGAGGGTGAACTATACAGTATAGTTAAGACCATACTATCAAGTGCAGGAGGAGAATGGAATCCTGTAGAAAGCGATTTTATAGCATTAAGAGAGGTAAGAGTAGTTGAGGTTAATAGTGTAGACCCGGATACTATTGAAGCTATTAAGAAGTATAGCCTGGTAGAGGAGAATAGAGGCAAGTTTAAGATCACTATTCCAGTATACACTATAAGCTTCGATAATAGGATGATATCAGAGGATAGCTATATCGAGAATAAGATCTACATAGTAACACTATATGTTAATGATGAGTTGAAGGATCTATTTGAAGCTGAAGCTGTAGAGATAACAGCTCCACCTAAAGGCTAGGAGTATCAGGGCGCTAGGCTAATAAGCTCATCCCACGCTAAACCCTTCTCTAGGAGTCTTACTATACTCTCACTCACCTGTGGCTTGCCATCTTCTACTGGGTAAGCGTATGGTAGTATTATTTCAGTCTCTGTTAGGCCTCTAATCTTAACTACTAGGGGGTATACTATTTCTATATCTTCTACTCTATACCCTCTAATTACCTTAGCTAGTACTTTGATTGCTCCATCTACGCTAAACTGATATGATCCTAAGCTTCTCCTAGTAGCGTATGAGTACTTATCGTATAGTAGCCTAGTTCTACCTCTAGGCGGGTAGTCTCCCATTATGCCTCCTACTATGAATATGTTAGCTGCCTGAGCTTCATCAGGTTCTAGTATCTTATCAGCCCAAAGGTCTAGTAGTATGGCGTCAACCCTATTGTATAGCCTAGATGCTTCACGCTCAATCCTGACCCCACTCCTACCTAGTATAGACTCTAGCTCTCCAGGAATAATACCTGAGACTACAAGGTCTAAGCCGTTAGCTAATGCAACCCTATAAGACTCAATGTACTCCTCGATAACCCACCTACTAATCTTATCCTCTAAGTTCTCAATAACTATAACCTTACGAGAAATCATGATTAAATCCAACCATAAAATGCTACTAGAACCTAAAAATATAAATAATTAAGCTCAATCTATATAAAAAGAAAAAGCTTATAAGCAATAACAAATAGTTAATCAATTGGCCTATAATATGTGGTAGGAAGGGTGGAATAGAAATGGCTTGCGAAGGAGCACCTGAGGTAAGAATAGGTCAGAAGCCTGTAATGAACTACGTTTTAGCAGTACTTACAACGCTAATGGAGCAGGGAGTAGATAGAGTAGTAATAAAAGCAAGAGGAAGAAATATTAACAAAGCTGTAGATGCAGTAGAAATCGTGAGAAATAGATTCGCAAAAGGTATAGTAATAGAAGATGTATCAATATCAAGCCAAGAAGTAATGGTGAAGAATCCACAAACAGGAGAAGAGAGACCAAGAAGAGTAAGCGGAATAGAAATATGCCTAAAGAAAGAATAATATAGCAAAATAAGAGCGTAAATAAGAAAATAAAATAATGTTTTTTAATAAACCAGTAAAAACAACACTCCTAAACCATAACTACTAAGAACTTAAAATTAAACTAGAATATTCTAGGCTCATCTCTGGCGTCTTCAATCACCAATCAGAAATACCAGCTACAATCATCGCCATATAACATAAATTATATCCTTACCCTAAAAAACTTATAATGATTACTCTGCTATTCTTATTGATGCTTCTATGTTTAGTGGTGGTATGTCTTCTTGGCTTATTCTTAAGTCTACTACGAATGGTTTATCTGATTCTAGCATTTCATTTATGGCTTCATCTATTTCACTATCATCTGCTACTGTTACTCCGCGGGCTCCAAAGGCCTTGGCTAATGCTTCGAATGAGGGGTTCCCTAGGAGTGTTCCTATTATTCTACCTCTTCTCTGAATCTTCTGTCTTAAGAGTAGAACTCTATATGACAAATCATTCACTATTACTACTTTGACTGGTATATTCTCTCTAACTGCTGTTTCAAGCTCTTCTACTGTCATCATGAACTCCCCGTCTCCTACAATAGCTATTACCTCATGGTCTGGTAGAGCTAGTTTAGCTCCTATAGCTGCTGGGAAAGCATAGCCCATTGCTGCTAGTCTTGTAGCTGCTAGGAATCTCCTAGCTCTCCTAATCTTGATGAAGTCGTAAGCGTATACTATATGAACACCTTGACCTCCAGTTACTAGGTGTTTATCTGGAAGCTTCTCTCCTAGTCTCTTAAAGAATTTTGAGGGGTTAACATAGCCGGTGTATACTCTAGATAATGCCTCATTAATTGAGGAGCTCCATAGGGACTTATAGTACTCTACTTCAGAGTCCCAGGAAGGCTTAGATAGCTTTAACCCCCTATCTCTTAAAGTCTCTACTAGAACTCTTAGAGTCTCGTATGGGTCAGCATATACTAGTTTAGAGTAGTAGAATGGTCTCAACTCTACAACTCTATTCTCAGTAACAACTATAATCTCACCCTTAGGCACTATATTGTAACCATATGTAGATATATCGTCAAGCTCATCGCCTAGAACTAGGAGGAAGTCAGCATACTCTAACACTTTATCTGCTGGGAGAGAGCCTCCACCGAAGCCTACTCTACCAAGACACCTAGGATCGAGCTCGTCACAAGCACCCCTAGCATTACCAGTAACTATAATATAAGACCCTGTTCTCCAAGCAAGCTCTAATAGTAGGGGCTCAACACCTGGAATTGAGACCTCACCACAAGCTAGTATTGCTGGCTTTTCAGCTCTAACCATGTAGTCTAAGATAATACTTATATCCTCTCCGCTCGGCTTCGCAGGTATAACATCTAGACTGTCAAGAATACTTCTAGGATTAGCATCTAATAGGCGCCTCCACATATCCTCTGGAATCTCTAACATTACAGGTCCTCTAGGCTTAGATATAGCTGATTTAATTATCTTACCCATAATACCTGGGAGCTCCTCTTCTCTAGTAAGCCTAGTAGCATACCTAGTTACAGGTCTCACAATACCAACCTGATCTACTTCATGCATAGCATCTGTTCCATAAAGCCTCCTCTTAACACCACCTGATAAGAGTATTAATGGTATGCGATCCTTGAATGCTATACCTAAGCTAATAATAGTATTTAGGAATCCTGGCCCTCCATGGACAATTGCAGCTCCTAAATTGCCTGTAGCCCTATACTCTGCATCAGCCATACTCACAGCTGACTGCTCATGCCTCGTTGTTATGAGTCTTAAACTATCTCTATAATCGTATAGTGTATCCATAAAGTCTAGTATACTAGTCCCTATTAATCCATAGATCCTCTTAACTCCTAGGAGTCTTAAAACCTCGATGATATAAGATGCTACTGTATACATAGATTACACCTTATAGCGGCATATTGACAACGTTTACCGGCTTCTCTCCTCTAAGAACCCTAATTACATTATCTATTGTAACCTGGATTATCCTAGCTCTAGACTCTGTAGTAGCTCCTGCTATGTGGGGTGTTACAATAATGTTTAAGTCCCCCCTCGCTGCAAGCCTTATGAGTGAGTGATCCCTACCTGGAGGCTCCCTACTATATACGTCTATAGCTGCTCCGGCTATCCACTTCTCTTCTAAGGCTCTAGCTAAAGCCTCCTCATCTACAACTTCTCCTCTCGCAGGGTTTATGAGTATTGCTGTTGGCTTCATTAGTCTAAGCTCTTTCTCACTAATCATACGCCTAGTCTCTGGGGTTAGAGGTACGTGTAGAGATACTATGTCACTAGTTCTTAGGAGTTTAGGTAGGGGAGCATATTCTACTCCAAGCTCTCTCTCAATATTCTCAAATCTAATCTTATCATAGTATAGTATGTTTGCATTAAAAGCCTTAACTCTCCTAGTAACCTCTCTCCCAATCCTGCCTAAACCTACTACACCCCAGGTTTTATCTTGAAGCTCGAATGATCCCTTCTCCATGAGCTCCCACTGAGGCCACTCTCCCCTCCTAGTCCTCTCATGAGCCTCTACTAGTCTACGTAGTAGAGCTAATGCTACCATAATAGTATACTCTGCTACTGTAATAGCATTAGCACCACCAATATTAGCTACAGGGATTCCCCTCTCAGCACACGCATCTATATCTATATGATCAAACCCAGTACTAGGCTGAGCTATAAGTCTGACCTTCTCCATAGCATAACACATATCTCTAGTTATTGGAACCTCCATAGTATAATCTCCAATTATCACATCAGCAGATTTTAAAAGTGTAGAGAGCTTCTCCCAATCTTTAATATCGCGGAAAACAATAACATCAACATCTCTATCTAACATAGACCTATAAGGAGCTATTAGGGCCCTTATAAGCTCTGCAGGTAGAGGACTAAAACTAAGAACTAGGTACCTACTCGGAGCTTGAGTAGACATGATCTCTCACCTTAAAAATGATATGATTATGAGTATATTTATATCTTATATTAAATAAGCTACTATGGCTTTAGAATCCACTCTCTCAATACCCTATCAGCGTGAAGCTCCATATCAAACTCTAGGTAAAACCCTGTGAGGACCTCCTCAACACTAATTGTATTGAGGGGGTCTGAGATAGTACCCCAGAGCTTAACCTCTGTAGGGCCTACAAGTATTCTTGGATTCTCTCCTATAATTATCTTAGCACGCCATTGAACTAGCTGGGCTACCCCAGGGCTCTCTCTTAGAGGTGGGAGTGTTCTAATAGAGATTAGGGGGATCTCCTCTGGGACTAGTGCTCTAATACCCTCAATACTCCCTTTCTCAAGGGGTCTGAGGGATAATTCTAGTAGCTTAGAACCCCTATATAGGACTCCTCTTATCATTTCATCTCTCCACTGAAGCTTTATCTTTGCTAGTTTCTTAGGAGCCCCTAATAGCTCTCTCCCTGAGGCTAGGGCTTGATCGTTAGTAACATATATGTATGGTATGTAGTATGCTAGGGGGAGATTATCTGTTGAGACTTGTACTGCTACTAGAGCCTCATTGTAAACTCCAACATTAGATGCAGGATACTCCCCAATCCAGAATGCTGCTAGGGGCTTCTCAGATACGTTAACACCCTCAGGTAGTATGGAATCTATAGTCTTCCCATCAACTAATGCTATAGCTACTAGAACCTTACAGCCATAGTAGACTATTGGTGTACGAGTAGGGTATAGTGGAGCGTTTAATGGGATACTATAGCCTTTAACCCCGCCTTTAAGGACCAAGACTTATCACGCTCTACTAATAATCTTATCTGATATTGTGAGCTTATTTATTTCATTAGTCCCCTCATATATCTGGGTTAACTTAGCATCTCTTACAAGCTTCTCAACTATTAAATCCCTAGTATACCCATAACCTCCCATAATCTGCATTGCCTCTAGTGAAGCGTAGACGGCTACATCGGAAGCATATACCTTAGCAGCACTTGAGTCTTCTAATGGTGGGGGGAACTCTGACTCAAGCCTAGAGACAATATTATAGATGAGAGACTCAGCTGCAGCTATCATAATATACATGTTTGCTAACTTCTCTCTTACTATCTGATGCTCAGCAATCCTCTTACCCCCCTGGACTCTCGACATAGCATAATTTAAAGCCTCAAAGTAGGCCCTCTTAGCTATACCTAAAGCTATTCCACCTACAGGAGCTCTCGAGTATGCTAATGTTAGCTGGACAAAATCCCAGCCTAAGCCTGGCGGGCATACTACATGCTCCTCTGAGATTCTAATATTCTCGAATGCAAGTTCTCCCGTAAGACTAGTCCTATGACCCATCTTATCAATAATTGAAACTACTTTAAACCCCTCAGCTCTACTTGGAACTACAAAGCAAGCCATAGACTCTACTCCCCTCAGCTTATCTGTTAAGGCGAATACTGTGACATAGTCAGCTATAGGCCCATTTGATATGAAAATCTTCCTCCCACTTATAACCCAGTAATCCCCCTCTCTCCTAGCATATGTTAAGAATTCAGGCTGTGAAGCTCCAGGCTCCAGCCTCTCATAGTCAGAGCCTGCTGTAGGCTCTGTTATAGCAAAAGCCCAGACCTGAGGCTCTCCTAGAGCATCAGCTTCACTAAATGACCTAAGCCATCTTTCACCAATATCTCCACGACCTAGCATATTAGCAATAACTAGTGGGAGTAAGCCTAGCCATATAGCTCCAATTGTAGTAGCTAGCCCTGCATCATGAAATGCTAGAGCTTCAAGAGCAATTGTTGACCCCAACGTAAAGTAGCCTGAGCCTCCATAATCTTCAGGTATTGGTAAGCTTAGGAGCCTTACACTACTAGACTCTCTCAGTATCCTCCTAATCCCTAATGCTACTTCCTCGTGGCTAGCTCTATCAAGTTTTAAGAGCTCCCGCTCACGGTTAGATGCAAATTCTCTAATAATATTATATAGGTTAAGGTATTCTGTTGAGAGAGGATATATATGTGTCTTCAAGGAGCTTCACCTAAGAATATAGTCTATACTTATAGAGTCTCCCATAGTAATCCCTATTATTTAGCGTAGACTAATATAGTCTTCAAGTTTTAACACCGCCAGCTCTCTGAGCTGCTCTAACCATCTCCATAGCTGCAGAAGCGTACCTCAATACTGCAGCCATATCGCCCTTCTTAAGTATAAGCTTCCTCTTAACAATAGCTGATACCGGGGACTCCTTCCCTGCAATTACATCAAGCCAATCACTATACTTAGCAGTTATAATAAATGGGGCATCAACACTACTAGCATCATCATAGAACTCTACGCCTCTACACTCTCCATTATAGAGGTCTGCAATAAACCCTGGAGTCCCAGAAGGGTATCTAGCCCTCAGATCTGGAGGGAGATCTGTAACAATGAATAGTATAGGCCAGACCCACCCCCTACCAAGCCTCTTATACTCAGGAGACTCATTGAGAGCCTTACAATAACTCTCAGCCCACTCACGGCTAGGAAATAGAGTATTGGAGCTCAAGACATTAACACCAATTAAACCATACAATCTTGAGACCTAATAAGATTCCTCTATGAAATACTATTAATGTATCAAGACTACATGAGACTGGCATATGATAACTGCTGAGAGCTGGCCTTAAACTCTAGAGGGTTAGATTAGGCTAAACTATAGAGTTAAAGGTTTAATGTGTTATAGGTTGTGATAGAGTACCGCTAGTCGCTTATTATTTAACTTCTATTCTACACTACTACACTTTAGATGGTGGTTTTGTTGAGGATATTCTATATTTATATTGTGGCTGTTATTCTCATAGTTCTGGTTTTATCTTTAGCTACTACTAATACTGCTTTGAGGACTTATGATAGTTGGGTTAACTATAGGAATCCCTATATTGATATATTACAGAGGGTTGAGCCTGTTAGCGTTTCTGGGGAGCCTGTAGCTAGGCATTTAGTCTTTATTCTACTTGATGGTTTAAGTGTTGATAATCTTGAGAGTTTAATTGGAAAGTATGATAGTTTAAGAGAGCTTATATCTATGGGGGCGTTTTACCCTAATGGTTTAGCTAATACACCTACATATTCTATTCCTGGGAGGGCATCTATACTTACAGGTGCTCCTCCAGAGGTTAATAGTGTACTCTCTAATTTCTATAATGGATCACTAGGAGTTGATAGTATTGCTAGAGTAGCTAAGGATGCTGGGTTTAAGATTCTATGCTCTGGCGATAATTCTATAGAGATGCTATTATCAGATATCATTGATGAGTGTTCTAGGGTTAATACGGGGGGAGGTCACGGGGCTATAGCTCTATCTGAGGGTTTAAGACTCTTTAATAAATACTCAAATGCAGGGTATAGAGTCTTCCTCTGGGTTGGCGTTGATGACATTGATGTGGTAGGTCATAGTACTGGTAGTAGGAGCTCAGAATATAATGCTACTATAGCTAATATTGCTAAGCTCACGCTCAACTTTATAGAGTCCATAGCCAGTAATGATGCCTTAATAGTCGTGTTAAATGATCATGGCTTTAAGAAGGTAGGACATCATGGGGGTCCAGAGCTTGAGGTTAGGAGGGTTTTCACACTATTCATAGGGCCTAGGGTTAAGCCTGGAGTATATAATACTAGCTTTACCCATAATGATATTGCTCCTACGGTAGCTATGCTTATGGGGTTGAGAGTACCTGCATTATCTATGGGTAGAGTCTTAGCTGATGGCTTCGATATATCTACTGAGAGAGTTGAGGTATATAGTAGAGCATCTAGAGAGCAGGCTCTTAGAGTTATAGATGCTATTGGGGGAGCTTTAGGTATAGAGATTAGCCCTACAGCTGATCCTCTAGATTCATACAGGTTAATTACTAGTAAGCTATACAGTGAGGGTGTGACTATGAGGCTAGTTCTAGTCTTGATTCTAGTAGCTATAGTATTAGTAGGTTTCTATGTATCTCTAAGAGTACACCTCCTCGGCCCTAGGAGGCTTCTAATACTCACAGTCTCTGGACTCATAGTCTATGAGGTTACATACTGGCTAGTATACTTCATAGCTAGAGGGCCTACTAGCCTCTCTGATGTATATTCACTTGGAGAGCTCTTAGGCAAGATAAGAGTCGTAGTAATGCTAAGTAGTATAATTCTAGGAGTCTTCTTAGGTATTGTTGAGTTAACTCCATTTAGAGTTGGAATCTTAAGGATTCTAGTACCTACAGTTACAGTACCAGCCTTAGCACTACTATTAAGTCTCATATATGCTTCCCCATTCTATATTAGTTACGGTTCTACGGTAAGGTTCCCTCCGCCAGATTGGAGTAGTGGGTTTATGTTCTTTGTTTACCTTATGAAGGCTTCAATCACAGGACTAGTAGGGTTGCCTATAGTATTAGTAGTTGTGGTAGTATTCTCTATTATAGGCTTATACATGTATAGGTTACTTGAGAGAGCTGGGAAGAGTGGAGTCTAAGACGTATGATGTTGCTATTATAGGAGCCGGGGTTGTAGGCTTACTAGTAGCTTATGAACTCTCAAAATTTGATCTATCAATTGCCATTGTTGAGAGAGAGGCTGAGCCTGGGTTTGGAGTCTCTAAGGGTCATGCTGGAGTTATACATGTAGTCCAGCCTCCATTCAATTCTCTTAAGAGTATTTTAGCCATCTATGGTAATAGGCTCTATGATAAAGTTTCGAGAGAGCTTAAGGTAGACATGGTTAGGCTCCCAGCACTCCTAGTAGCTAGGTCTAGGGCTCAGCTAGCACTCATACCAGTAATATACGCTATCTTAAAGCTCGTATATGGGGTTAGAGGCTTCAAAGTCTCTATAGTTACAGGGGAGGAGCTGAGACTACTAGAGCCTAATATTGAGGGTTATGCTGCAGTCATGGTTGAAGGCTATAGTGTTATAGACTCGTTTGAGCTCATATATAGGCTTCTCGATGAGTGTAGAGCTAGAGGTGTAGATCTACTATTTAATACTGAAGCTAGAGGTTTTAGATTTGAAGATGATATTATAGTTATTGAGACTTCAAGAGGCTCCATTAAGGCTAGGTATGTCGTAAACTCTGCAGGCTTAGACTCTGATATCTTAGCATCTAAGACTGGAGGCTCTGAGAGGATTAAGACATTCCTTGGAGTTATGCTAGTATTCGATACACTACAGGTTAAAAGTATAGTAGCACCCCTACCATCACTGAGACCTGCTAAGACTAAAGGTGGAGGCATAATACCCACTGTGTGGGGTAATACTATTTGGGGTCCAAGCTTCACTATAGTAGCCTCACGTGAGGATAGGGGAGTTAGAGCTGAGGATATTATAGATGTAATTAGGAGATTTAAGGAGCTAGTAAAGATTAAGGGGAGGCTTATTAAAGCATACTCTGGTATTAGACCCTCAACAATAAATGGAGACTTCTCTATAAGCTACTCTCCACTAACAAAGAGAATCATCAACCTAGTAGGCATAGAGTCTCCAGGACTTACAGCAGCCCCCGCTATAGCCCTCATAGTAGCTAAAATGCTTAGAGATGCTGGGCTAAAACTCGTAGCTACTAGAAGAGCACCTCATAGGACTATACATGCTCTAAGTACTAGAGCTAAGCTAGCCCTAAACCCCTCAGATATATCAGGCTATGATGGAGTCGTAATATGTCCATGTATGAGGGTTAGCCTAGCAGATATTATTGAGGCTATAAAGAGAGGAGCATCAACACTAGATGGGATCATATTCAGGACAAAGCTAGGAATGGGGTCATGTCAAGGCCAGCACTGTATAGGTAGAGCTATAGTTATACTCCAGAAGCTAACTGGGGCGAGTCCGAGGAGTCTTACTAAGAATACTAGTGGATCATGGCTAGTAGAGGAGCTTAGGGTAGATAGAGTTGAAGAGTAGAGAGATAGAGTTTCACATAGTAGGAGCTGGGCTCTCAGGTCTCTCTCTAGCTAGAGAGCTCATAGATAGAGGGTTTAACGTTAGGGTTTCAGAGATGAGGGATAGAGTTGGAGGTATATCAGTCTTAGACTCTGAAGTCGTAGGCCTCATTGAGGAGATAAGCTTAGAGGTTAATGTGAGCCTCCAAGCTACAGCTGTTAAGCTGGGAGGCTCGACTGTTATAGTATCTAGTAGTGGTGTAGAGACTATAGATAGAGGAGTAGTAGCTGTAGGGTTTAGAACTGCTACCCCCATAGAGTTGGGTATTGTTGGTGATAGGCCTGCAGGTGTATACCCATTCCATGCTGCACTAGACCTTATAATGTCAGGCCTCTCCCCGGGGAGAACTATAGCAATCTATGGAGCTCATAGGTATAGTGTACTATTAGCTGAGAAGCTTTCAGAGTATAGTAGAAGAGTCTACATTATAGACCCAGGCTCAACCACGGAAATAATACCAAAGAATATAGAGGTTATTAGGAGTAAGGTTAGAGTATTAAAGGGGCCTCATAGACTATCAGAGATTAAGCTTGACAAGGGCTCACTAGAAGCTGATACCCTAATAATATCTATATTTAAGCCCTGGAATCCGTTCCCAGAGCTCCCCCCAGTAGGACATGCTGCACTCGAGACCTATAACCCTGGAGCCCTATTAGAGGCTAGTAGACTTCTAGCAGTAAACTTAAGCTGTGAGGAGCAAACGTATAGGAGAGTTAAGGTTGAGGGGGAGATTCAAGTATTCCCGAAAACTCTTACACCATGCCTTAGAGAACTACTAGTCATTAAACCAGGAGGCGGTAGAATTGAGGTTAACGGTAGAGTCTATAGTATAAGTGGAGACTATACTATAGTTAGAGCTCCTGAAAACTCTAGAGATTTAAGGGTGAGAGTATTTGAAGTATGGAGTAGTTGATATTGGAGGTACTGGAGTTAAGATTAGTGTCTACGATGATGAGTTTAGGAGAGTAGACTATACTAGAATAAGAATTCCAATAACGTCAACCTCAGGAGATGCTGTAGAGCATGATGCTATTTGGGTTAGAGAGGCCTTATTCCATAGCTTTAGGTGGCTTAGAGAGCGTGGAGTTAAGCTTGCAGGTATAGCCACTTATAGGGCCTCAATACTAGCATGGGGTAGGGAGGGGGACCCTCTAACCAATATTATTACATGGATGGATAGGAGGAGTAAAAATATAATATCGAAACCTATATATAGGATCCTCAGGCACGCGCCTCTCCTAAATAGGATACTTAGAGCTGATAGCCCAGCAGTCAGGATAAGATGGCTCCTAGAATCAAATCCAGATATTAGGGTGAGAGTTGAGAGAGGAGAAGCCTATGTGGGGACTCTAAGCTCATATATAGCATACCTATTATCATCAAGGTATATTAATGATGCTTCAAATGAGGCTCTCACAGGCCTAATACACCCTAAGGGGTTTAAGAGGTTATGGCTAGTCTATGATGTGCTAGGATTACCTAAGTCTATTGATCCTGAGGTTATAGATAATATTAGCTATATAGGCTCAGCTGAAGGTGTAGATGTAAGTGTTCTCATAGCAGATCAGCAGGCTTCAATAATTGGATCCTCATGCCTCACTATGGAATGTCTTAAAATTACTGGGAGTACAGGAGTCTTTGTTGATGCTGTGACTAGAGATTTCACTATGCCGGGGAAGGCTCTCATACCCTTAGTTGTCTATAGGTTTATGGGGGAGACTCTCTATGCTATAGAGGGGTTTACCCCCTCAGGTGGATCTATCATAGAGTGGCTTGTAGGAGTTGGACTTCTAGATAGGGTTGAAGATCTAGATAGGGTTGTAGGTGAGGCTAGAGGTAGTACTGTGTTCATACCATCACTCTCAGCTCTAGACTATCCTAGTAGGAGGAGTGAAGCTACAGGTCTCATCTACGGGCTCTCACATAGTACCTCAAGAAGTGACATTATTAGAGGAGCTCTTGAAAGTATTATCTTAGTAGTAGCTAGTATTGTTGAGTCTGTAGAGAGAATTGCTGGGAGGAGAGAGTTGATAAGAGCTGATGGGGGGTTAAGTAATAGCATATCATACCTAAAGCTTCTAGCATCAGCATGTAACCGTAGAGTAGAGAGGGTTAGAGGAGTTGACGGGACTGGGAGGGGGGTAGCACTCCTCCTAGCAGTATATGATGGTAGGCTTAAGGTAAGAGAGTTAGAGGAGTTAAGTGATATAGATTACACTGCTGAGCCTGGATATCTAGACTTGAAGATTGATACTAGTATGTGGAGGGAGGCTCTAGGTTGGGGCTTGAGGGTTTCCTAAGAGATATTATAGGCTCCCTAGGAGATGATATTATCATAGCTGATATTGATAAGTACTCGAGAGACTGGTGGCCTCTAGCTATGCTCTTAGATAAGCTTAATGCCTGGACTGCTAAGCCACCAGTAGTCTTAGCTCCTAGGAGTGCTAGTGAAGTCTCATATATTGTTAGGAAGGCTGGAGAGTATAGTTTATGTATTATACCACATGGTGGTGGTTCTAGTGTTACTGGAGCCTCAGCTCCTAGAGATGACTGTATTATCCTAACCTTATCTAGGATGAATAAGATTCTAGACTTCAATATAGATGATTTAACTGTAACTGTAGAGGCTGGTGTCATCCTATCAGAGCTTGAGGACTGGCTAAACTCTAGAGGCTATACTATTAGGCATGTGCCACAGTCATTCCACCTAGCCTCTATTGGTGGCTGTATAGCTACTCTATGCTCTGGCCAGTATAGCACAGGTTATGGTAGCATAGAGGATATTACTGTAAACCTAGAAGTTGTACTCCCGTCAGGTGATATTATATGGACTAGGAGTATTACAGCTCCAAGATCATCTATGGGTCCTGACTTAAAGTACTTATTTATAGGCTCTGAGGGAGCCTACGGTATAGTGACTAAAGCTATACTCAGAGTACTACCTATACCAAGGTATAGGGTTGAGGCATCATTTGAAGTCCCAAGCTTTGAGAGAGGACTTAGTATTATTAGAGAGTTAATTACTAGAGGTCTAACACCAGCCTTAGCAAGACTATCAGATGACATCGAGTCTACTATTAGGTTTGGGAGAGAGAAGCCTGTACTACTCATACTATACGAGTCTAACTACCTAGATATACTAGACGTATTATGGGGTAAGGCTATGGAGATTATAGAAGCTAATAGTGGAGAGTATATTGGCGAAGAGCTTTATAAGAAGTGGCTCTCCTCAAGGTTCAACTATGAAGATGACATAAGGCTAATAGACTCTATGGATTTATGGTTTGAGACTCTAGATGTTGCAGCCACATGGTCTAAACTCCCACAAGTATACAGGAACATTAGGAAGGCTCTAGATGAAGTTAGAGAGAAGCCTATCGTAATGACTCACGCATCACACTTCTATATTACTGGAGCAACACTATACTACACAATACTATATAGGAAAGACCCAGAACTCTACTGGAACATAGTAGAAGCATTTATGAAAGCTGCACTAGAATCTGGAGCAACACTAAGCCACCACCATGGAGTTGGACTACTTAGAAGGAAGTGGCTGAAAGTAGATCCCGGTCAATCAACAGTAATACTAAATAGTATAAAGAAAGCCTTGGACCCTAAAAACATACTAAACTCTAACATAATAACCTAATAAATGAGCACTTCATACTATCTTAAATACATATATGTCTCTCTTCTCACCTCAGGATTCTGGGGTTGTGCCATGGATGTTGTCGTGGTTGGAGGTGGTATTATAGGCTTATTCTCAGCATACTATATTGTTAGGCGTGGTTTCAATGTCTTAGTTGTTGATGCTGGCCATGTTAAGGCTTCAAGGTTTAATGCTGGCTTTATTGTCCCCTCATTTGCCTTAACTACTAGGTTCACGTTACTAGATGCTATTAAGGCTCTCCTAGGCTTGGGGCCTGTCAGAGTATCTATTCCAGGCCCGGGACTCTCATGGCTCTTTAATGCTTATAGGAGTGTTAGTACTACTGGGCTTAGTGCTGTTAGAGAGCTTGGCTATAGGAGTTTAGAGCTCTACGAGGAGTTATTCTCTAGAGAGCATTTAGATGTCGATGCTACTAGGGGGGTTATAGCTTTATTTCTTAGGAGGGAGGATGCTGAAGCTTTCTCTAAGAGTGTTAGAGGTGATCTTATTGATAGTAGAGAACTTGAGAGTTATGGATATAGGGGTTTTGAGGCTGGAATCTTTGTTAGGGAAGAGCTAGCCCTAGACCCTGAGAAGCTACACGACTCTATGATTAGAGCCCTCGAAGATTATGGTGTGAGATTTATTAATGATAGAGTGTTAAGAATCCAGGAGGAGGAGCGTGTTAAGCTTAGCCTAGCTAAGACTGGAGTAATCGAAGCAGATTACTCTATACTAGCTAGTGGCTCATGGACTAGAGATTTAACAGCACCACTAGGCTATAATCCTAGAGTAGAGCCTGCTAGAGGACTAGTAGTAAAGATACCGGTTAGAGGAGATATTATAGGTAAGCCTGGGCTAATGGAGGATTATGGTGTAGCAGTTCAACAACACAAATCAACAGGAATATTGAGGATAACTGGATTCTTCGAGCTCCTAGGGTATAGTGGGAACTGGAGTAGAAGTAGGGTAGAATGGCTCCTAGATAAGGTTAGGAGGCACCTAGCTATACCTAGAGAGGTTAGATTTGAAGAATTAGAGCTCACAACAGGTTTCAGACCATGCACCCCAACAATGACACCAGTAATAGGGCACATACCCGGGACTATGAAGATTATAGTCGCTACAGGACACTGTAGGCTAGGCTTAACCCTAGCCCCAGCTACAGGAGAGCTAGTAGCTGATATTATCGAGGGATCTAAGCCTAAGCTTAGCTGGGAAGCCGTTAAGGAGCTAGCACCGAGACGATAGCATAGGAGAGTCTAATCACCTAAATTACGTCTTAGTATCTCTAACATTACCCTAGCATTCTCTAGCATCCAGTGGTTGTTATTAAAGAACACATATACTTTCACAGGATTCAAATCTAGTATCCTCTCTGCTATTTCATGAAGCTCCTCTAGAGTATAGTTGTGAGAATACCACTCACTCCTCCCATGCATCCTCACATATACAATACTATTACTTGAAGATATCCATGTAGCTACTGGAGTGTCTATAGAGACTAATGTAGCCCCAATACTCCTGCATAAGTCTATAGTATCTTCATTAAACCAGCTCTCATGCCTAAATTCTAAAGCTAGCCTATGACCGAGGTCTATAGCTTTAGAGAAGATCTTAAGCCTCCCAATATTAACCTCATTCTTCACAAAGCTTGGCGGGAGCTGTATCAGGTAAAAGTCTATCATACCCTCTAATGGAGCGAAAACCTCCCTAAACCTAGAGAATAAACTTATAGAATCCTCACTGAGTCTACGATAATGACTAATACTCCTATGAACCTTAATAGACCATCTTAAGAACCTCCTAGTACTCCTCCTAGCCCAACCAATAACCTGAGACTTAAAGGGGAACCTGTAGAATGAGGAGTTAAGCTCAACAGCATTAAGCCTAGAGTACTCTAGATACCAGTCAAAAGAGCCACCAATATTCCAGTCATAGAGCCATCCAGAAGTCCCAACATAAACCTCCAAGCCGGGAAATCCTAAATACTAAGTCACCTATAAGCTAATAAAACCTTCATACTATTTGAGAGCTTATACGAGTTAAGACTATAGTTAGGCTTTCCTACTGTTAGAATCCTCAGAACTCTCTAGTGTTCTATATTCCTGATATGGGCAACGCTTAAGTCTACGCATATACTTCCAGTTATCTACTCTAACCTCAACATTGTCTATATCCTCATCAAGTTCAGGCTCGCAAGATTTAATCTTAGAGCTGGCACTATATTCTGTTAAGCTCCTCTTATTAATTAAGCTTTGCATCTCGCCTACCCTAATACTATCCTTAACATAGTTATAGTCTTAAAGCTAAATAGTTTCAATTACTTAGACACTGAAAATCTCTAGGAGATCAATTAACTAAGCTATATTTTCTCAGCTATCTTATCTAGGATAATTTTCTCCTCTAAAGCTACCTCATCATAGAGTTTGACTTTAGGCTCGCCGACACTTATATCTCTAGCCTCTAGTAGCTCTAGAACTTTCTGGGCTAAAGCTTCAATATCAAGCTCTCTCACCAAGTATAAGCCATCAACACCACCAAAATTCAACTTGAGAGCTGGAATGTCGTAGGCAATAACAGGAACACCCATGAGTAGAGACTCAGCAACAGAGTATGAGTAGGAATCTATATGGCTGGGGTAGAGAATAAGCTTAGCCTCACGCCTTAAAAGAAAACTCTCATACCTAGGAACATAGCCCATCATAATAATATTATCCTTAAGATTAAACCTAGAAACAATACTCATAAACCTCCTAACTATATCATCCCTACCACGACCAATTACTAATAATTTAAAGTCTCTACGCTCTCTAACAATAAGCCCAGTAGCTAGAACTAAGTCAGACAGGCCCTTTCGAACTTCGAGCCTAGCAGGAAAAACGGCAATAGGCTTAGAATGAACCCTACGGGACTTAAGATCTCTAAGTAGTGAAAGCTCATTCTCATCAAACCCATATCCAGGTCTAAGAGATAAAACTCTACTACTCCAATTCTCACCCATCTCTAATGGAATTGATGGTGAAACAGCTAGGAGCATATCAAACCTCTTGAGATAATAATCTACCACCTCGTAGAATGCTTCATTCCAGGGTCTATATATAGACCTCATATACATAATCCATGGAATATCCCGTACATCTAGTTTGGGTGTAGTTAATAGATAATTAAATGTTTGAACTGCCTCCATAATATTATCAAGTCTACTCTTATTACCATAAATAGGCGGTAATTGAAGAATAGCTAAACTCTTTGATCCTAGTGTCTCCGCTAAGTTAGCTGATAATCTTAAGCTATTAATAGTTTCATGGTGAGAAATAACAATGTCAGCATCAATTTTCCCATATCTCTTAAAGTAAAATATTAGTTTTAAAGGTAATAATGCACTCTTCATGCTCTGAGGTAATGGTAGTAGTGTTAGAATTTTAGATGGTAGAGCGAATCCTATTGGGGGGCATCTCTCTCTACTTTCTCTGAGTGTTTGACTATTATATCCTAGTAGGAGAGATTGGCACTCAACTCCTGTCTTAGCTCTATATAATAGTATCTTATAGGCTCTTATAGCTCCTCCTCCAGTAGATGAGTCTATGTTAGCGACTTCTATGGTCTTCATGTTATAGTCTCCTCATAGTTTCATATATTTCTTCTCTAATATAGTAGAAGCAGTGTTCTGTGTCTTCTAGTAGTGGTCTCATTATTTCTGGATGCTCTGATATTGGTACTTCTAGGAGCTCTGGTGGGTAGTTTGGTACTTGGTGTCCTCTCTTAGTCATTCCTATTTTTCCATCTTCATATGCTTTATGCATGAGCTCTTTATGGTTTCTACAACTGGTTTCTAGTTCTTTGAGTTTTCTTAGCCATATGTCTTCATCTTCTCTCTTCCCCCATCTCTTAGCTCTTTCTAGTTCTTTTCTTAGAGTGTCTCCTGGGAATACTGCTTGGTATCTATATATTGGTTTAGGTAGTATTACTGGTACTGTGTATTTTGGTATTCCTCCTTCGAATGCGTATATTCTATGTATACCCTTATATATTATTCTGGCTAGGTGATATGGGTTTATTATTGATTTTAGTATCTCCCTAGCTATGAATGTCTTCTTAAGTCCGAGAGCCCATGCGTCATATATTGCCTCTATGTAGTCTAGATTTCTAGCATATCTTAGCCTATACTGCTCATGGAATTTTAGTGTCCCATATAGTAGTATGTATGGGAGGCTGAATGTTATAGCTTTAGGCCATACTTCTGGGAGTACTCTTAGGTAATCCCAGCTGTCCTCATGTATAATCTCATTAGCCTGGATATAAAATATGTAGTCTCCTCTACACTTCCACCTCAAGTTATTAGTTGCTATTCTCAACGTCTCATGGAATCCCCTGTTAGGCCACTCTTCTCTAAACAGCTTAATCTTCCTGTTAACCTTAGAGGCTTTAAGTAGAGCCTCATATGTTCCATCAGTTGAGTATCCATCAGATACTAGGAGCTCATCACATACTGGTAATGCTTGAGTTATAGCCTCTAGGAAAGGATACCCCTGGCTTAAGACATTTCTAACTATCATGAAGCATGTTATAGCGTATTTAGCCATATTATTCACCAAGCTAATCCCTCATATACCCTAGCCTCTCTCCTAGCCTTCTCAATCCTCCTACCATCAACAACAATTACATTCTTATAGTCTAGGTTCTCGTACTCAAACCACTCTGTGGCTATAATTACGGCTTCGACATAGTTAAGCATACTATTAGCATCAGTATGATATATAACCTTATCCCCTAATATTATCTTAGCGTTATATAGGGCTCTAGGATCGTGGACGTGGACTTCAGCCCCCTCATCTATAAGTCTTAACGCTAATATTAAACCCCTAGACTCTCTCACATCATCTGTGCCAGGCTTAAAAGATAATCCTAGAATACCCACCTTCCTATTCTTAAGACTACCGAGATGCTTCTTGAGGAGGCTAAGAGCTATATTAACCTGGTTCTCGTTAACCTCGAGTGCTGCTTTAAGAATTCTAGGTTCTACTTTGAGGCTCTTAGTAAATTCTATTAGAGCCCTTAAATCTTTAGGTAGACATGAGCCTCCAAAACCTAGTCCTGTAGCGAAGTAGTGTTGGCCAATCCTATGATCCATACCAGTAATTCTTAGAACCTCGCGACTATCAATACCTAGAATCTTACATATGTTACCAATCTCATTAGCAAAACTTAGTTTTACAGCTAGGAAAGCATTTGAGGCATACTTAACCATTTCTGCTGTTACAGGGTCAACTATTACTTTAGGGGCATCTATAGGCTCATAGATTTTTAGGAGGTGATCTCTACTCCTCTCATCTCTAATACCTAAGACTATCCTATCAGGTTTAAAGAAGTCTCTTAAAGCAATACCTTCCCTAAGAAACTCTGGATTAACAGCTAGCCCGAAGTCACTATAAGCTCTAAGCCCAGAGTATTCCTCAATAACCCTCCTAATAATACTATCAGTAGTCCCAGGTAGCACTGTACTCTTAACAACTACTAGATGCCATGACCTCTTAACTCTTAGAGCCTCCCCTATAATCTTAGCTGCTTCAATAACCTGGCTTAGATCTTGAGTATTATCACTCCTATTAGGAGTCCCTACAGTTATGAATGTTACATTAGTACTAGTAACTGCCATGATAGGATCACTTGTAAACTCTAACATTCTACTCTCTAAAGCCCTCCTCAACCCCTCACTTAACCCCTCCTCATATACTGTGGGTGCTCCTCTAGATAACTCTCTCAACTTACCATCATCTACATCAAACCCTACAACTCTATAATTTAGTAAGGCGAAGCCTACAGCATGAACTTGGCCTACGTAGCCTAACCCAAATATTGATATATGTTCTCTACTCAAAGCTAATCCTCCTCTTAAACCAATCTATAGTTAACTTTAAACCCTCAATTAAGCTAACTCTAGGAGTCCACCCAAGCTTACTCATAGCCTTCGATATATCAGGCTTCCTCCTCCTAGGATCATCTGGTCTAGGTGGTACGTGTACTATTTGAGATTTAGAGCCTGTTAATTCTATGATAGTCTTAGCTAGGTCTATTATTGATACCTCCTCAATACTACCAATATTGAATACCTCCCCGGAGCATTTACTACATGAGGCTAGCTTTAATAACCCGGAGACTGTATCACTTATAAATGTGAAGCTCCTAGTCTGTGAGCCATCCCCATGTATCTCTATAGGTTCTCCTCTAAGAGCTCTCTCAATAAACCTAGTAACAACTCTAGAGTATGGCGAGTTTGGGTCTAGCCTAGGACCATAGGTGTTAAATATTCTAGCTATTCTAACATCTACCCCATACTCTCTATAGAATGCCATAGTTAATGCTTCAGCAAACCTCTTACTCTCCTCATACGGGCTCCTTAAGCCTATAGGGTTAACTCTACCATAGTATTCTTCTGGTGTAGGTACTACTTCAGGGTTACCATATATTTCTGATGAGCTCATATAGACAACTCTAGATCTCCAATCTAGAGTCTTAGATAGAATCCTGTATAAGCCTATACTATCTGTTAGCATAGCCTTAACAGGATTAGCCATATACATATCTGGAGCTGGCATAGAAGCTCCATAGAATACTAGGTCATACTCGCCACTAAGCTCTACATTTAAAACATCAGATATGAGTAACTTAAAATTACTCTTACCCTTAATCCTAGATATGTTATCTAGAGATCCTGTCGATAGATTATCTAAGCATGTAACATTAGCTCCTAGGGAAACTAGAGACTCAGACAACCAGCTACCAATAAACCCAGCTCCACCAACTACTAATACTCTAAGACCATCATGGTATGATTTCTCCCCACTTGTTAAATGCCCTATTATGAGCTCTAATACAGTGTCATCAATATTCTCCAACTAAACTCCACCTATAACTTAGATTTAAAGCCTTAATATAGCCCTCAGGAGTCCCAACATCAGCAAACTCATATGAAGAATCTAGTATTAAAGGTTTAAATTCAAAACCATCACTTATCATAGCCTGAATACCGTCAGTAAGCTGAATTTCGCCACCAACACCTAGCTTAAGCTTAGCAATGTAATCCATAATCTCAGGAGGTAGGATATAGTAGGGCATTATAGCTAGTTTAGATGGAGGCTCCCTAGGCTTCTCAACAACCCTAATAATCCTACCATTATCTATGACAGCGACACCATAAATTCTAGGATCCTCTACTTCTCTAAGAGTAATAACTCCCCCACTCATAGCTAGAAGCTTACCAATAAAATCCCATGGATATATTACGGTATCACCTGCAACTAGCATAAAGTAATCATCACCAGTAAATGGCTTAGCCATTAGAACAGCATGACCAAAGCCTAGCGGCTTAGGCTGCCTAACCCAGACAATAATAGAGTCCTCTATCATCTCATAGAATCTCTTAAGCTCTAAGGCGTAAGCACTCTTACCAGTACTCTCAAGGTAATCTACGAGATCCCAGTTAGGAGTAAAATGATCCTCAACAGCCCTCTTACCCCTCCCAGTAACAATACAGAACTCCCTAATACCATGAGAGTATAAGAGCTCAAATATTATCTGGAGAATAGGCTTAACAAATAGCAAACCATTAAAACCCCTA
>JAUQQR010000015.1:21629-33977 GCA_030549835.1 Thermoproteota archaeon | reverse complement strand
CTACAAAACCTAAAGGAAAGAAACAGCCGCCGGGCCCTAGGAGTATTCTGCATTGACTCCAGAGCTGGAATCTTTGTATCTCTAACTATGAAGTTCCTAGACATAGGGAACTGTTAGCCCCCTCCTCTCTTCTCTTACCCTGTAAGATAGCCTAGCTATTAATGAGTATATTGAGATAAAGATTATTATGGCTAATATTATCCTCCACCATACTATGCTACCGTCTTCGCTAAATGGTATTAGGTTTACTCCTAATGCTTCACTGAATGCCTTGTCTCCAACCCATAGTACTATTATTGTTAGTACAAATGCTAGTATTATGTGGATTGCTAGTAGAATACCAGCTATTACTAGTATAGGTATAATTAATCCTATTACGAATAATGGTAAGGCTATTATTGATATGAGTAAAGCAATTATAGGAGCTATTACTAGTAGCAAGAGGAATACCGTTAAACTAACAGCGCCCGACAATAGTAGAACTACAATAATTACGAGGTATACTATGAAAGTTACTAGAGCTAGTACTATGACATCTCTCAGCCTGCGGAGCATAGATGCACCTAATATGCTTCCTAGAATCTAGAATTTAAATCTAAATATGTGCCACCTTCAAGTTCTTAAACCCTCGAGATTCAAGTAATATTTTGGGTGTATAATGTGAAGATATACCTAACAGTAGCGCCTTACGGGGCTCTCGCCATAGGCGAGAACCTAGAGCTTATTGATTACGAGCTCTTCCCTAAGAGTATAGATGAGACTGTAGAGGAGGCTCTAACATTAGAGAGGGGGGATATTCCGGGTAGCTTGGCTAGGTTAGCTGAGAGGATTAAGGGTAAAGCTGAGGCTATAATAGTAGAGGATGAGGAGGTAGCTAGGAGTCTATCTAAGCTAGGGATAGAGTCTATAGTATCTTATGGTGATAAAGTCTTCAGGTCTGCTAGGAGTAAACTCTTAGAATACGCTAAGACTATAGGCTTTACTAAAAGTGATGAGGAATACTATAAGTGGCTATTTAATATGGAGGTTGAGTATACTAGGAGGAAGCTTAGGAGAGCTGCTGCTAAAAGAGACCTCTTAGCAATACAGACTATTAGGTCTATAGATGATATTGATAAGATTATAAACATGCTAATCACTAGAGTAAGAGAATGGTATAGTGTACACTTCCCAGAGCTAAATGAGCTAGTAAAAGAGCATGAAGACTACGTCAGGATAGTATCAGAGTTAGGAGTTAGAGATAATATAACACTAGATAACCTCTTAAAACTTGGGTTTAGCGAGGCTAAAGCCTCTAAGATAGCTGAGGCTGCAAAGAATAGTATAGGCTCAGACTTCTCAGAGTCAGATATAGAGGCTGTATCTACATTATCTAGGATTATTAGGGACCTCTACGAGCTTAGAGGAAGCTTATCAAGATATCTCGAAGATGTTATGGATGAAGTAGCTCCAAATATTACAACACTGGTAGGCCCACTACTTGGAGCTAGGCTACTAAGCCTAGCTGGAAGCCTAGAGGATATGGCTAAGCTACCAGCTAGTACGATTCAAGTCTTAGGAGCAGAGAAGGCCCTCTTTAGAGCTCTAAGAACAGGTGGCAGGCCGCCAAAGCATGGAGTAATATTCCAGTATGCTGAGATTCATAAGAGTCCAAAATGGCAGAGGGGTAAGATTGCTAGAGCTCTAGCAGCTAAACTATCTATAGCTGCTAAGGTAGACGCGTTTACTGGTAGATTTATTGGAGATAAGCTCTTAGAAGACCTTAGAGCTAGGATAGAGGAGATTAAAAAGATATATGCTAAACCACCAGTAAAGAAGACTGAAGTAAAGCCTTCACCAAAACCTAGGAGGAGAGAGTCTCCTAGGAGGAGAGAGGGTAGGAGGTGATCTTAGTGTCTGAAGTTGTTAGAGTAGAGGAGCATAGAGAGTGGAGTAGGGTTTACATTGTAGAATTAAATGATGGAAGCTTAAGAATAGCTACAAAGAATCTAGTCCCAGGCCAGAGGGTTTATGGCGAGAAACTATTTAGGTATGAGGGCGTAGAGTATAGAGAGTGGAATCCTTATAGGAGTAAGCTTGCAGGAGCTCTACTCAAAGGACTAGTAGAGATCCCAGTTAAGGAGGGCGATAGGATCCTATACCTAGGTGTGGGTAGTGGTACAACTGCAAGCCATATAAGTGATATTATAGGGGCTAAAGGATTAATCTATGGTATTGAGTTTGCACCTAGGGTTATGAGAGACTTGTTAATGGTTGTCAGAGATAGAGTAAATATCTACCCTATACTAGCTGATGCTAGGTTCCCAGAGAAGTATAAGAATCTCGTTGAATCTACTAGGGGCTTATACGCTGATATTGCTCAGCCAGAGCAAGCAGCCATAGTTAATAGGAATGCTAAACTATTCTTAGAGGAGGATGGATACCTACTCTTAGCTATAAAAGCTAGGAGTATAGATGTGACACTAGAGCCTAGCGAGGTGTATAGGAGAGAGATTAATACGTTAAAAGAGGGAGGATTCACTATAATCGATGTAGTGCATTTAGATCCATTTGATAGAGATCATGCCATGATATATGCTAGATATGGGAGAAGATGATAAGAGATAAGCTTAGAGAAGCTATTGAGAGGAAGTATAGAGAAGATATTAGAAAGTTATCTATATACTGGCCCTCAGAGACTATAACACTACTAGAACTTGCTATGGGTAAGAAGAATATAAGGCTATACTCAAATGATATACACGAATTTGATGATAGAGATATTAAGCTAATCCTAGAAATAACGCCTAGATACTTCTGGCTCCTAATGAGGGTACCATTAATGTTGAGGTATAAGAGAGAAAGTGATGGAACAGCTAAGTATATAGTAGAAGGTGGTATATGGCAGATGAGGCTTGCAGAGTTAATGGTTAGAGGTCAAGTCTCAAGTAGTGGGTTAAAAGAACTAGATGTAAGCCAGTTCTCTAAGCTAATATCTAGGTTTAAGAGTTTAGTATTTATAACATTAGAAGGATAATGATTAGTTACTAAAGCCTTTTAAGGCTAAGGTTTAATGGTGGTTTAGAAAGGGTTTAGATTGTTTAAGAGAGAATTTATAAGAGATATTCTAGCTAAGTCTAGAGAATTAGAAGGATTAACTATTAGAGTCTGCGGCTGGGTATACAGGATTAGAGACTTAGGAGGAGTTAGATTCATTATACTCAGAGATAGGACAGGCGTTATACAATCAGTTTTTAAGAGGGGAGACACGCCAGATCATATACTTAAAATTGCTGAGGATACCAGAGAAGAGGGTATATTATGTGTTGACGGTATTTTGAGGAGAGCTCCAACAAGAGAAGGCTATGAAATCCTAGCTTTAGACGCTAAAATACTTTCAAACCCCATAGAGCCTCTACCACTAGAGACACATGATAGTCTTAAAGCAAGCCTACCTACAAGGTTAAAGTATAGATGGCTTGATGCTAGGAATCCTAAGGTATCAAAGATATTCCAGCTTAAGTCATGGGTAGCTCGTAAGTTTAGAGAATACTATTCAAGCCAGGGTTTCATAGAAATATTTACTCCAAAGATAGTAGCCTCTGGTACAGAGAGTGGTGCTGATGTATTTTCAGTCCTATACTTTGATAGAATAGCATACCTCGCTCAAAGTCCTCAATTCTATAAGCAGTTTGCTGTAATAGCTGGATTTGAGAAAGTATATGAGGTGGGGCCAGTATTTAGGGCGGAGCCGCACCATACTACGAGGCACCTTAACGAGTACCACTCACTAGATATAGAGATAGGATTCATAGAATCATTCCACGACGTCATGGACTATGTTGAAGGCTTCTTCAGAAAACTAGCTGAAGATAGTAGGAGAGAGGAGGAGATTAAAGGTATGCTAGAAGAGTTTGAAGTAGAACCTATAGAAATCCCAGAAACAGGGATACCGAGAATACCGATTAGGAGAGTATATGAAATACTAGCATCAGAATACGGTAAGAAGATACCATACGGTGAAGACTTAGACCCTGAAGGAGAGAAGCTAATAGGAAACTATGTCAAGGAAAAATATAAATCAGACCTAGTATTTATAATAGAGTATCCATGGAAAATAAGACCCTTCTACACAATGAGAAAAGAAGACGAACCATCATGGACCTACAGCTTCGACCTACTACTAAGAGGATTAGAGGTAGTAACAGGAGGACAGAGGGAACATAGATATGAGAAACTAAAACAAAACCTAAAAGACAAAGGCCTAGCAGAACAAGACTTCCAATACTACCTAGACTTCTTCAAATACGGAGTACCACCGCATGGGGGAGCCGGGATGGGACTAGAAAGAATAACAATGCAAATACTAAGACTACAAAACATAAGAGAGGCAAGACTCCTACCAAGAGATACAGAAAGAATAACCCCATAAAGCCACCATTAAATTCAATACCATTAAATAATAACCTACCCAGTTTATTACTCCACATTTTAAAGTAATATAAGTTATGGTATCTTAATGTCTTACTAAACAAATATTACTCCTATCACATTCTCTGAGAGATTAGGCCCATTTAATGGCTCACATACTAGGAGAAATTTATTAGTCTATATAACTAATAGTTAGGTCGGCAAGGCGAAGTGTATGACCTCTAAGAATCCCCTCGCATTCCTCATATGTATTTTAGTTTTAGCAGCCATAGCTTTACCTGTATTCTCGGATACTGGAGGTAACGTATCCATTACAGCTGTGGTTTTTAAGAGAAATTCTTCCCCCTACCATACAGATATTACTATTAGTAATAGGTTTATAGTCCTAGGTTCTACTAGCAGAGCCGAGAGTATAGTAGAGGCTTATGGTGGGAGAATCTTAGATGTCTTTAGGGCCAGTGAAGGTTTTGTTATATAGGGCAGTCCAAGCTTAGCATCAAAACTTAAATTAATGGGCTCTAAGGTATATCCAGATAAAGTAATGTACCTTATAGAGCCAGTTAGCATACCTGTAGGAGATGGTATTGAACTATATCTATATGCTGGGACACCTACTATAGGAGCTCCTAGAGCCTGGGAAGCAGGCTATAATGGTCGTGGAGTTAAAGTCGCCATATTAGATACGGGTATAGAGAATAGGCATCCATAACTTACGAGAGTTGACGGCTCTAGTTTAGTATCATGGGAAGTTGACGCTACTAGGACCGGAGTCGTAAGCTACTGTGGTTTTAGAGAGGGATATCACGAGGGAGGCATCCACGGAACCCATATTATGAATATTGTAGCAAGCCAGGATAGAGACTATACTGGAGTAGCTCCAGGAGTAGAAATATGTGAATAATAGTATTCCCCTATGCTTTAGATAGCATACCAATAGAATGCTCCACTACATTCGAATCGTTTATAGTTAGGGGTGTTGAGTTAGCATTACTAGGCCCAGATGGGGAGCCTAATACTGGAGATGAGGCTGATGTTTTAAGCTTAAGCTTAGGGTTTGTAGTGCCTCCAGAGGTTCAATATGCTATAAGTAAGGGTATAGTTGAGATCCCATTAATTAAAGTATTAGAGGGGGCTGTTAGAGCTGGTAAGACTTAATATTATATTCATATGACAGTAGTTTTATCTATTGACTACGAGGTTTTCCCTTAGAACTTATGTTAGTGGTCTCAGCTAGTATAGTGTGTGGTTTAAGAGTCTTATAGTTAAGTTTGGCTTCATGAGATTACATATTTTAGTCTCTAAGTTTAGTAGTGGAGTTTAGAGTATCATGGGCTGTTTTCTTCTTAATTATTCGAGGAAATGCTTATAAGCTTAGGAGGAGCCTGGGAAGCGATGAGATCATTGCTCCAAGCTGCCCAGAGCTAAACCTATATGAGAGCCCTGTGTCGTTAAGCTCGACAGCCATCCATGAATCTACATGGATGCCTAAATTCACGTGGGCGAGGTGGAAGTCCCTAGATGTGAAAGTAATTAGAATGAACATTTAGGGACAAACGGAGTGTATTGTGATAGTTGGGATTTCTCTTGCTATTGCTCTAACTACGTCTGGTGAGTCTTCGTAGACTGCTTCTATATCATATGTTTTTATTAGTTTTTTAATAACTTCAAGTTTATGTTTAGTCTCACTACTATAGTCTCCTGGTTTTCTGAAGATAATTTTATCTAGGATACTAGTTAGTCCTAGCTCTGATAACTGTCTTATAGTATCTTCTTCCATTGTTTTTGGTCTTCCAGTAATAATCAAGATTTTATAGCCTTTACTAGCATATTCTAGAGCTAAATTTACATACTTTACCTTAGGCATATCAAGGTATATGTACTTAGAGCTTAGGAAGCAATCCCAGAATTTCCTCTTCTTACCCTTAATCTCGCCTAGACTACGAGCGCCAACCTCTTCGAGGCAGGCATTAAGCCTACCACTATTATCAATTAGAACACCATCTATATCGAAGACAACAGCCTTAACCATATCTGCAACCACATTAAAACTTTAATAACCCGGAAGCTAATAAGATTGTATATCGGGGGGCCCGTCGTCTAGCCTGGTTAGGACGCCGCCCTTACACGGCGGAGGTCCGGGGTTCGAGTCCCCGCGGGCCCACTAAAGTACTTTTAGACAATTAGTTTCATATTACCCTCTTAAGATATTATAGCTTATAAATATATACTCTAATCTTGGAGGGTTAGCGTTGTCTAATATGTGTTCTAACTTAGAGGTTGCCTCTGGTAACATATACTATTGTGATGATTATAGCTGGAAGTATTATGTCTTTAGAGATAGGCTTGATGCTGGCCTACTACAGGCATTGTTTACTAGGCAGGTTATTGGAGTTTTCGATGGTTATGTTTTAGGCTTAGCTGCTGGCGGTGTTCCTGTAGCTTACGCTATGGCTGTTGAGCTTAGGTTACCATTAGATGTTATTGTTGTTAAGAAGATAACATATCCGTGGACTACTGAGGCTGGATTCGGCGCTGTTACAGTTGATGGAATAATAGTTTATGATAAAGATGCTGCTAAGAGTATAGGCTATAGTGATAGTGATGTATTAGCTAGAGGTAGTAATGTTAGGAGGTATGCTATTGAGAGGACTTTAAAATTTAGAGGTAACCTAAGCTATGACTTTCTTAGAGGATCTAACGCCTTATTAGTTGATGATGGGATAGCTACAGGATATACTATGATTGCAGCTATAAGGATGTTGAGGAATAATGGCGTTAAGACTGTTATCGTATCAACTCCTACAGCTAGTATTGATGGAGCTCTAATTGTTGCTAAAGAAGCTGATAAAGTTATAGTTTTAAATCTTAGGTCTGGGCCATTCTATGCTGTTGCAGACGCTTATAGAGAGTGGCATGACGTTAGCGATGATGAAGTCCTCAATTATCTAAGACTATATAGGGAGAGGGTTAGATTAATTTAGAGATTATATGGAGGCTTTTAGGCTTTTCTCTAAGTCTATGATGACTATAGGGTTAGAGGCTTTGAGTAGTGAGAGAGTAAAGAAATATATTTATAATGTTGAGAAAGCTATAGAGTCTATAGATTTGCGTAAGCTACAATCACTATATCCTAACCTCAATTTTACCGCATTAATTGACTCTGTTCAGAGATATATAGGTGATGCTAGATACTACTTGAGTATTGGAGACTATGAGACAGCTTTGGCAATAGCATCATATACTGAGGGTCTCTTAGACTCGTTAAGATACCTAGGCCTAGTTGATATTCAGTGGCCTACAGGCTATATTAGGAATAAGAAGGTTTTTGTTGGTGGAACATTCGATATAATACATCCAGGTCACATAGCATTATTAGAGTTTGCTTCTAAACTAGGAGACTTATATGTTGTAGTAGCTAGAGATACTAATGTAGTTAAGATTAAGGGTAGGAAGCCTGTCCTTGATGAGAGCTCAAGGCTTAGGATAGTATCATCTATTAGATACGTCTATAAGGCTATTCTCGGTGATGAGAAGGATATATTTAAGTCTCTTGTAGAAGTTAAACCAGACATTATAGTATTAGGCCCAGACCAGCCATTTAATGAAGAACAGTTAGCTGAGGAAGCTGAGAAAAGATTAGAGTATAGACCTGAGATTATTAGGTATACAGTTAAACATGAGTTTAGCTCTGGACTTAGAGGATCTAGAGATATAATTAGGGATATTTGTAACTCTAATATCTGTAAAAATATACATTAAGCTTCCCCTGGTGGTATTTAGTTGAATTTTAAGGGAGGTAAAGATCTCTATGTAATGGATATATTTAATAGAGTATCTTCAAGGTATGACCTCATGAATACTATTATGAGCTGGGGTTTAGATAAGACTTGGAGGAGAATAGCTGCTATTTCATGTAGCTTTAGTGAGGGGAGCTCTCTAGCATTAGACTTATGTAGTGGTACTGGTATGCTAGCATTAGAGCTAGCTAGAGTTATGAATTTTAGAGGTAAAGTTCTAGGACTAGATTTCTCTAGGAGTATGCTTGAAATAGCTATTAATAGAGTAAGAGGCTCTAACCTTGATGGTATAATTGAGTTTATTGAAGGAGATGCTTTAAACCTACCACTACCCAGCAATATGTTTGATTGTGTAACTATAGCATTCTGTTTAAGAAACGTTATAAGTATTAGGAGGTTACTTGAAGAGTCTGTGAGAGTCGCGAAGCCTGGAGGGAGAGTTATAGTATTAGACCTATCAAAACCTAGGAGTATAGTATTATATCAACTATATAATATATACCTGAGACTAGTAGTACCATTAATTGGCTGGCTTATAACAGGTCACATGGACCCCTACGCGTACCTACCAGACTCACTTAGAGAATTTCCTGTAAGAGAGAGTCTTTCAAAAATTATGAGAGAAGAAGGATTAAGTAATGTTAAATTCATAGAGTTAACGTTGGGGACAGTAGCTATACATATCGGAGTTAAACCTATACAAAAGTAGATATAAGTTTGAAACTATAATAAACAATATTAAGCATAAAACACTATGAGACAATTTGGGAGTCTAGGATTTGGCGATTATAAGGCTTCCACTCCATGACGCTTGCTTGCAGACTGAACGCATGTGTAGCTCTTGTACTATGAAGATTAAAGAAGGCCGCGTACTAGATTGGGAAGTAGAGTTATTAAAAGTATTACTTAAAATCTCTAAGATGCTAAGAGTTGAAGGAGAGTATGTATATAAGAGCTCTACAATAATAGGATCAACACTATACATTATACTTGAAGGTAATAGAATAGAAGGCTTAGAGGATTTACTAAGAGAAAACTTAAATCTAAGAGGAGTATCAAGGATTAGAGTCCTATACTATAATGGTAGACTAGAAGACCTACTAGAAAAAATATACGGTCAAAGAATACTAGGAGTAAGTAGAGTATACACTGCAGATGGAACAACAACATTAATAGTTAAAGTTGAAAAAGAAGATATAGGTGCAGAGAAGCTAGCATCAGCATTACTAAAAACAAGAATAATAACACAAACAGAGAAGCCTTTAAAACAGTATACAACAAAGAAGAAAAGACAACTAGATATAAAGAAGATCCTAGAAGAAATAACCTAGCTCCTTAGACAGGATCACCATATATGCTTAGGAAAGCCTCTAAGGTCATCTCGGATTTCATGGAATAAAGCGTAATACTATCATCAACATCCCAATATACTCAATTAAAACACCTAGCAAGTTTAACCTAACGTTACTATTAGGATAAAAACCGAGATCTAAAAACTGTAATGTTTTAAAAGCTTTACATTTTAGACTAGACTAGGAGCTGGGGCCGTCGTCTAGCCTGGCTAGGATGCCAGCCTGGGGAGCATATCCCCATAGCCCGGAGCGCTGGTGGTCCCGGGTTCAAATCCCGGCGGCCCCACCACCCCTAAATTATGCTTATTACCAGCTTCCCGGCAGGTATGTAGATAGCATCTTATAATTGAAGGTAAGGTTTTAGATTAGGCTAAGAATTATGCGTACTGAGAGAATTAACTCTATTTGATAATGATTTTAGTATATTAGGCTATTTTCTATTTCGAAAGATGCTGGTAATTATGTTTGTTTCCTCTTATTCTAGTTCTGCGAATAATCCACCTCTTTCTTCTATTTCTCTAGGTACTTCTTCTAGGTCTTTTGGTGAGTCTATGCTCCTCCAGTAGTATGGTGGTGTCTCATACTTTATTACTGCTAGCATTTTCTTTGATGCTAGTAGTGGGAACGTTGTTTTCTCTATGTCTCCCTTCTCTGGTAGATATTCTAGGATCTCTTTTCTCATCCCGTAGACTCCTGCGTTAATCCAGTAGTCTGGTATTATAGGTTTCTCTCTAAATCTGATTATGAAGTTACCTTCAATATCGAGGATTCCATATGGGCTTTTAAGAGGAACTGATGCTACGCTAGCTATAGTATTACCCTCAAGGACTTGTATTAATTTCCTGGGATCTATATTTGTGATAATATCGCCATTAACAACTATAACTGGCTCCATTCTACTTATAACATGTGTAGCATTCCTTATAGCACCACCAGTCCCTAGAGGCTCATCTTCAACAATATAAGAGATATATACACCATACTTAGACCCGCTACCAAGAGTCTCAATAATCTTCTCTTTTAAATAACCAATAAGCATGAAGACCTCCTGGATACCATAGAATCTAAGCCATTCAAATGAGTACTCGGCAATACTCTTCGAGCCAAGAGGTAGTAGTATTTTGGGGGTTTCAAGAGTTAATGGTCTAAGCCTCTTACCAAAACCACCAGCAAGTATTAAAGCAATAGTCAATTCTCAACCCTACACTCTCTAATATACTTAAAAGCTTTAATTTTATAATACTTAAGACTCATATATGAGGAATACTCTAGGATAATCTTAAAACGAGTAATTACTACATAACTAGCTATTATTATAACATAATATACTAATAACTATACCTCTAGTAGTAAGTGCTTAGAGTTCAAAAATGATTTACTATCCAAATCTAGCATTAATTAAGTAACTATGTAACCTAGCTATATGTATTACTAGCGTATTTAGCGTGAATATAATCATATTCATAACTAAACTTATAACTCCCCTATAGTATGAGGATATAGTTTCATTATAAGCTTCTCTTCTAGATTTTAGGTTACCATTGTATATTAATGTAACTCTATCGTCTACTACGTTTAAGATTTTAGATGAGAATATAGCTATCCCCACTATAATTATAGATCCTATTATCATCGGCTTATCGTAACCTAGCCCAGATATAGAGCTTCCTACTAGTTTACCTAACCCTAATCCTACCTCATACGAGGTTAGTACTATGGCTATAGTTAAACCTCTCATACTAAAATCTACAATCCTAGTATATATCGAGTCTAGTAGTGAATCCGCAATTATACCTGCTGATGACCTAAGAGCGTAGAATAACGGGGCTATTTGTGAACTAGATGTGTAGGCTAGTAAAGTAATAGATAAAGCTTGAGTTGCCATTGATATAGAGTAGAATCTTATACTATAATTAAAGGTATTAATTAGTAGGCTTGAAAATAATACTGTTATAGATGCAGCTATTGATGCTATTGATAGAGTTAAGCCTACACTAGCTTCATCTAATCCTAGTAGGGCTACAATATAATAGTCATAGTTATATACTGACATTCCAAGAGATAATCCGGTAAGTAGGACTATCAATGTGACTAGAACTATGCTCCTACTAACCTTACCTAGTCTAGGAGTAAGTTTAGTATTACCATGTACATCTGTGATTAGTGTAGAGTATGCTAGGAAGGATAAAAGTACCAATATTATTAAGATTATGAGTAGAGATCTTATATTAATCTTCAAAGCTATAAGTAGGGCTCCTAGAGAGAAGCCTAGGAGACTTAGAGAATACGCTATTGTGAATACAATGGGATACCCTCTACTATAAAGACTTAGAGTATAAATTGAGATATTATTGTGTGATCCCATAGCATAGCCTAACGCTAGTACAACTAATAGCGAGGTAATAATATCATAGTTGTAGTTAATTAAGTATAAGCCTAGACTTAAAGCAACTCCGGCTGAGATAGTAGCGTGAAGCCTAAACCCTTTATCAAGCATTAAACCAGTAATTATTAGAGATAAGATAGAAGTAGTAGATAAGATTAAGCCTAGGAGGCCGTAGAGACCACCATCAACCCCCGAGTCAACCATACTCTTAGCATAAAGGCTAAGCACAACACCCCACGCAACCCCTACTATAAACTCTAATACTCCTATGCCTAGAGCCCTCGCCGAAACCATTAACCATCACCTAAAATCACCTATTAACACTATATTTAATAGTTATGACATAACTAGAATCTATCAGCTCCTAATATTAACAATAGCATTCAATACTTAAATACCTAAC
>JAUQQR010000015.1:0-21529 GCA_030549835.1 Thermoproteota archaeon | reverse complement strand
AGCCCTCGCCGAAACCATTAACCATCACCTAAAATCACCTATTAACACTATATTTAATAGTTATGACATAACTAGAATCTATCAGCTCCTAATATTAACAATAGCATTCAATACTTAAATACCTAACACTAATAAAGCATAGCTAGCTATATTACCTTAAGGAACCAGCTAGTAGTAGTGATGGTAGACCTCTAAAGAGAAAATTGAAGATATAGGAAGACTAGCTATAAACTCTTAAGGTACGTAGAGAAGAAGAGTATAGGTTTAGTATAAAAGTATTTGGATACTAGGGTTGTTTTCCTTCATGATGGTTGAGGAAATTTATAGCTTTGCCGTTGGGCTCAATAGCCACCCATAAACCCACGTGGATACAGAAGTTCAAGTGGACGGGGTGAAGTCTCTGGATATAAAAGAACATGAAAAAAGAATATCCAGGGATAAACGGATACTACACTTTATACTATAAATTTGGGTGCTTTAGGATACTTATCCCATAGGTTCGGGTCATGGCTTATTACTACGTTTGTTCTAGGCCTTCTGAGCATTAGTTTTAATAGTTTCATTCCCGATATGTACTCGTCTAAATCTGCTAGTAGCCATCCTTTATTCTCTACTTCTATTTCTTGAGGTAGGTGTGTAAAGTCTCCCGTGAATATGTAGCTGTTTCCTTCATTTGTTGTTACTCTTAGCATTACACTTCCTGGTGTGTGGGCTCCGACCCAGAGTATCTCTACTCCCGGTAGTAGCTCGTAATGCGTTATATCTATTGGATACCAGTTTGCTCCCTTTAATGCTTCCAGATCCACAGGCTGATATGCTCCTATTCTATTTATCCAGTAGAAGTATAGAGCTGTCTGTATTTCTTTCTTATGAACTATTAGTGGTGTTTTGGAATCCTTAAATACGTATGCTTGACCTAGATGGTCTAAGTGCATGTGTGATAATACTATGAATGTTACATCCTCTGGTTTTAAACCTACTAGTTTAAGTTGATTCTCAATCCTATTATCATTAGTGAACTTAACCATAGGGAATACCTGCCATACAGCTTGAGTCCAGACCTTAGATGCCTCTGGGTGACTACCAGTATCAAATAGTACATATCCATCCTTATGTTCTACTAGAGCCCCCGTCACCGGTATCTCAATCCATTTATGCTTCTCAGCAATCTTACTAATATCTCCCATCTCAACATATAGTAGTGGGTTAGGTATGAACCATCCAGGTTCTCCAGCTAGGACACCAAAGTCTAGGAGGTATATTCTCTTAACTCCCGTCTCTTGAGGCATAGCCTCCCACCTCTAAGCCGACTAGTAATCTTACTCAGGAATTATTAAATTTTACATATTTATGTATTATGTACTAAGTTTTATTAAGTCTCTCTTGCTTTAGTTTCTTGGTGTGAAAACATGGTTTTCATTACTTATGTAAATGAGGGTGTCTTTACTTTAGCATCTGTATCCTTAAAGTTTGGTATTGGGGCTAGTGAGGAGGTTGGATTTGAGGTTTCAAGGCTTGGATTAAAGAGGGTCTTACTAGTTACTGATAATAATTTAGTTGAGCTTGGTATAGCTAAGAGAATTATTGATAATATTGAGCGTGAAGGTGTAGAAGTTGATGTTTATAGTGATATTGAGGTAGAGCCCACAGATATATCTATGGTCAGAGCTGCTGAGTGGGCTAGGGGGAGGGTTTTTGATGGTATAGTGGCTGTTGGGGGCGGTAGTGTTATAGACCACGCGAAAGTTATAAATCTCCTCACTAAGTACCCAGCTAATATAATGGAATATATTAATAAGCCTATTGGTATGGGGAAGCCTGTTCCCGGCCCTCTAAAGCCTCTAATAGCAATACCTACTACAGCTGGTAGTGGTAGTGAGAATACTGGAGTAGCAGTCTTAGATATTAAGGCTGAGAGAGTTAAGACTGGCATATCACATCACTACCTCAAACCAGCACTTGGCATAGTAGATCCACTATTAACAGTTAGTATGCCTCCTACAGTTACAGCAGCTACAGGTTTAGATGTGTTAACTCACGCTGCAGAAGCATATACTACTAAACCATACTATGCTAGACCAAAATATCCTAGCCCCAGCGATAGGCCAGTATACCAGGGAGCTAATCCTGTAACTGACGTCTTTAGCGAGAAAGCTATAGAGCTAGTAGGTAGATATCTTAGGAGAGCATATCACAATGGCTATGATATTGAAGCAAGATACTATATGATGCTAGCATGTGAGCTAGCAAGTGCTAGCTTCGGTCATGCAGGTGTTCACATCCCCCACGCTAATGCATACCCAATTGCTGGAATGGTTAGAGACTACATACCACCAGACTATAAAGTAGATCACCCCCTAGTACCCCATGGAATATCAGTAGTTTTAACAGCACCACCAGCATTCAGGAAGGTAGCTAAAGTAGCTCCAGAAAGAGTAGCTAAGATAGCAGAGCTCCTAGGAGTAGAGCCAGAGTCAAGCCACCCAAGGAAGGTAGGTGAAGCAGTATATGAAGCATTTGTAAGCCTAATTGAAGATTTAAAGACAGTACCAAGAGGATTGAAACATGTTGGCTATAAAGAGTCAGATATACCAGCACTAGTAGAGGGAGCATTAAAACAGCAAAGACTACTCATACATTCACCAATACCAGCTGGAAGGAGAGAGTTAGAAGAGATATTTAGGGAAGCCATGGAGTACTAATCTTAAGAGCTCACTAAGAGCATAGAGGGCTGACTCTAAATAAACTACTTATCCTCCCAATTACCTCTACTTAAATGGACTAGATATGGATACTAGTAGTATAGCTAGAATTACGTCACCACAGAGTAGTCCCTGCAATGAGAGCCTAGACAATACTATTACCTGTAGTTTTAGGCAAGCCATGCTGAGTGATATTAGTAGTATTCTAGAGGTTGAGAATGATAGTTTTGATGTTAAAGAGCGTTTTAACTCAGAGATATTCACATGGCTACTAATAAGCTATCCAGAGCTTTTTCTCGTGTTAGAATGTGGTAATGAGATTGCAGGGTATGCTGTCGGAGTTATTGAAGCCAATAGATGCCAGTTAGTCTCTATAGCTGTTAAATCCACCTATAGGGGTAGGAGGCTTGGTAAGTGTTTACTAAGAGCTTTTGAAGATAAATGTTTAAAGTTTAATGTTGGGAGTATTAGGCTTGAGGTTAAGGTGTCGAATAATGTGGCTTTAAGACTTTATCTTAGTGAAGGTTATAGAGTTATTGGTAAGATTAAGAACTATTATTCTGATGGTTCTGACGCATTACTACTTGAGAAACGTCTTTCTAATATTTAGTCTTCAATTACTTCGACTCTTTTAGCTAGCTTATATGCTACGGTTTCGTCTAACTGCTTCTCTCCTAGTATAGTGTACCTCTCCGGTCTTATTGTTGGCGCTATTCTTAATGCTTCTATTACTTCATCAGTAGTTACTCCTAGCTCTTTAGCATTTGTAGGTGCTCCTATAGTCTTTAGTAGTCTTCTTATTTTCCTCCAGTTTAGATTATGTAAGCTAGCCATTATTACTGCACCTACACCAACAGCTTCACCGTGGAGTGGGGGGTTTTTAGCTACCATTGCTAGAGCATGAGCGAATAAATGCTCTGAGCCACTAGCTGGCCTCGTGCTACCAGCTATACACATTGCTACACCACTACTCACTAGTGCTTCTAATAACACCCTATACCCTTCTATGCTCCCAGCCGCTATCTCTCTATAGTATGTGCTTACATGCTTAGCACTCATTAATGCTAAGCTTGCAGCATATTCCCCGTAGTATTCCCCCTTAATCATACTAGCAAGCTTCCAGTCTCTTACAGATATGAATTTTCCTATTAGATCCCCAAACCCTGCTATATTATACCTTCTCGGTGCCGAGGCTACTAGGCTTATATCCACTATGATAGCATCCGGAGGCTTTGCAAGCCTAGATATAGGCTTATCGAACCCCTTTAAGCTAGCATATGGTGATGCTATGCCGTCATGGCTAGCTACTGTGGGGATACTAACGAAGTTCTTATTTGAAACTTTTGCGGCATACTTAGCTACATCAATAGACTTCCCTCCTCCAAGTCCTACTATCACATCTACTCTATCATTATCAGCTTCTCTAGCAACATCTAATGCTATATCAGCAGAAGCATTATCTACAATAATACTCCAGCTACTAAAACCTGAGTCTTCCAGACTATCTTTCACGATACTATAAGCTATATTTTTGACATGAGGCCCAGTCACTATTAAGACTCCAGATTCTCTAGGATAGAGTTGTTTAAAGTGTAACCCAACACTATTCAATATATCGTAGCCTACAACTATTCTCTTAGGTAAATCTATATAGTGAACGCTACTCAAATATAATACACCTTAACCTACAAATAGTTACCTATCTTAATATATGCTTAGTACCCACACCTCTAGGTATCTTAAATATTAGAAGACTAATATTAAAGCCCTAGATTCATATAATTAATTGGTGTTAAGAGTGTTCACGCGCAATTTAAAGCCTATAATGTCGGGTACTACAACTGTTGGCTTAATAGCTAGGGATAAGATTATATTAGCAGCTGATAAGAGGGCAACAGAGGGTTTTATGATAGCTAGTAGGAGGGTTAAGAAGATAGTGAAAATAACAGATTATGCTGCTATGACTATGGCTGGCTTAGTAGCTGATGCTCAAGTACTAGCTGATATTTTAAGAGAAGAGGCAAGATTATATGAGCTTGATACTGGTGTTAGAATGAGTATTAAGAGCATAGCAACACTGCTATCTAATATACTATTCTCCTATAAATTCTTCCCATTCATTGTCCAGGTTCTAATAGGTGGCTATGACGATAGACCTAGACTTTATACTCTAGATCCATTTGGTAGCATAATTGAGGAGAAATTTGCAGCAACAGGCTCAGGCTCTCCAATTGCCTATGGTGTATTAGAAGAACATTATAGTGATAATTTAACTATAGATGATGCTGTAAAAATAGTAGCCTCAGCTATAAGATCTGCTATGCTTAGAGATGTAGCTTCGGGAGACGGCATAGATATTGTAATGATAGGTAAAAACATGTATGAGGAAAAATTTATACCTTTCACTCCTACAACAATATAATGGGCTAGTACTCTCTAAACTATAATATTTTAGATGGTAGGAGGCTTTACTACTATTAGTATCTAAAACAGTTTAACGAGGGTAGTGGTAGAGGAGGGGTTAGAGTGAGTAGTGGAGAGATACCCGAGTATGGGAGAGAGTTTAGGAGTAGAGCTATAAGGGAGATTTTAAAATATCTCGAAGGAGCCGATATATCAAGTATAGAGTTTGAGGGGCCAGAGATAGCAGTATATATTAGGAACCCTAAGTTTATATTAGAGAATGAGGAGAAGATTAAAGAATTAGCTAAACTCTTAAAGAAGAGGGTTGTTGTTAGAACAGATCCTAGAGTTAGGAAGAGTAAGGAGGCTACAATACAATATATTCTAAGCTTAGCCCCCTCAGATGTGACCGTTGACCCTAGAGATATTCAGTTCGATGATGTGATTGGAGAGGTTAGAGTTTTAGCTGATAAACCTGGAAAGCTCCTTGGTAAAGGAGCAACACTAAGATACCAGATTCTTGCTGAGACAGGATGGAGGCTTGAGGTCTATAGGAAGCCTCCTATGGCTAGTAGAGTTTTAGAATCTATAATGAGACATTTAACTATAACATCTGCTGAGAGGAGGAGGGCTTTAATGGAGATTGGTGATAGGATATATAGAGATATAGTAGTAGGTACTAAGTATATTAGGCTTATTGGTTTAGGTAGCTTCTCTGAAGTTGGGAGATCGGCTATCTTAGTAGATACTGGTGAGAGCCGTATACTTCTAGATGCTGGTATGTCCCCCTCATCTAATAGCATTGATGCCCTACCATACTACTGGGTTCCAGAGTTTAGATTAGAGGATTTAGATGCTGTAATAATAGCCCATGCTCACATAGATCATATAGCATCTCTACCACTACTTTTTAAGTATGGCTATAGGGGGCCTGTATTCGTAACGCCTCCGACGAGAGATACAATGTTATTAATGCTAACAGATTTTATAGAGGTAACCAAGAAAGAAGGTAGAGAACCCTTATACACTCTTAAGGAGATAGCATCATTAATGACTAGAATTATAACAGTTAACTATGATACTGTAGTTGACGTAGCTCCAGATGTTAAATTGACATTTGTTAATGCAGGACACATCCTAGGATCTAGTATGGTACACTTACATATTGGGCAGGGGCTATTCAACCTATTATATACTAGTGATTTTAAATATTATAGGATAAAGACTGATAGAGGTAGAAGACTACTACCACCTGCTAATGAAGATTTCCATAGAGTTGAGGCTTTAATACTAGAAGGTACTTATGGGGCTAAAGAACCTCAGTCTAGAGAGAAGGCTGAGTTCGATCTCCTAAATCTAATTAATAAGGTTAGTGAAAGTAAAGGTAAGATAATAATACCTGTTATGGCTGTGGGTAGAGGGCAAGAGATACTATATGTACTCTATACTGCACTAAAAGAAAAACGGATACCTGAGATACCAATATACGTAGATGGTATGATATATGAGGTTTCAGCATTATATACAGAGTATCCAGAACTCTTAGCTAAACCAGTAAGAGACATGATGATGTATCATGGTGAAAACCCATTCCAATCACCGAACCTAGTTTATGTTAACGATGAGGATAAGAGGAGTGAAGCAATATACTCTCAAGGCCCAGCAATAATACTAGCAACTAGTGGGATGATGACCGGAGGCCCAGTATTAGAATACTTTAAGCACTTAGCTGAAGATGAGAGAAATATACTAACATTTGTGAGCTACCAGGCTCCAGGGACCCTAGCTAGAAGACTAGCTGAGGGGGAGAGGGAGATAGATATCTATGAAGATGGGCAGGTTAAGAGAATTAAGGTTAAGTTAAGTGTCATACCAATAGAAGGATTTACAGGTCATGCTACTAGGAGTGAGCTATTACAATTCCTAAGATATCTTAAACCAAAGCCTAAAATAATAATATTAAATCATGGGGAGCCATCATCACTACTAAGCCTTGGTCAAGCTATTAAAGAGTCGTGGCAGAAGCTTGGATTTGAAACCCCACCTGAGATCTCAATACCTGAGAATCTAGAGTCTATAAGGTTATACCCTAGGAATACTAAGGTACAAATAGCATTAGAGTATTAGATAGAGGATGTTGTAACCCATAACTTATCCCCGACATAGTGAATACTCTTAACTGCTTTACCCCTCCCTACTCCTAGGTTCTTAGAAATCTCACTACTATCCATAAGAGCTTCTCCAATCATAATAGGAGTCTTAGACTCAACATCATAGACTACTACTATGCTTCCAACCCTAAATTCTCCTTCAACAACCTTAATACCTGGGAGCATTAAGTCGGCTCCTCTAATTAAAGCCTTAACAGCTCCTCTATCAACCCCAACTCTTGGAACCCACGCGTATCCGTTATCAATTAGAAACCTAAGGCTAGGGATAAGCTTATCTCTAACTCTGAGTAAGGCTGGAGCTCCATTTATAATATATAATGATACATCTTCAATCCTGGCTTCCTCAACATAGTCAAATTCTAGAATAGGAAACTCGGGGAATACTCTAAAAACTTCATCTCTAAAAGCCTTTAATTCTCTCTTAGACAAGTAATGTCTCTTACTAAATCTAGGCTTATTCAATAGACCTCACACCTAACATAAGCCATTTATACTATTAGTCGTGTAGTGGGTATAAGCTAATCTATAATTATCAGCTTATAGAGCTCTCTACGTATAAAAAGCTCTAGGTACATCTTAAAAATAATAACGTAGAATATGTAGTATTCTAGTTAACTCTATATATTTATATGAGCATGAAAGAGTGAATTATTAGAATCTATTTAAATGTTAGGCTTATACGGTTTTAGTGGTGTGTAGTGTGAGTGAGCTTAGCCCTAATACCTTCAGAGAACTTAAAAGCTATGTTGGTAATAGTGTGCTAATAAAACTCAAGGGAGGTAGGGGGATTAAGGGGGTTCTTAAAAGCTTTGACCAACATTTAAATCTTATTATTGAAAATGCTGAGGAGATTGAAGGTGAATCTACTAGAATGCTAGGCTTAGTATTGATTAGAGGAGATAATGTTGTACTTGTGAGCCCAGCTCCTAAGTAGGGTGTAGGGCTATGGTTAAGGGGACTACGTCTTTCGGTAAGCATGGTAGGAGTAAGAGTCATATTACTTGTAGGAGGTGTGGTAGACACTCTTATAATGTTGCTAAGGGATACTGTGCTGCTTGTGGTTTCGGTAGGAGTAGGAGGATTAGGAGGTATAGCTGGCAAAATAAGAAGGTTAATAGGGTTAGAATAGTTTAGTCGGTGGATATCTTGTTAAAATTTAATTCTAATCTTAAGAAGTTAAAAGCTTTAATAGATGAAGCTAACTTAACAAGCCTCATTTTAGTAGGTAAGAGTAATATTACTTATGCCACCGGGATAAGAGAGCCTAGTGGAGCCTTAGTATTGAGTAGAGATTGTGGAGACTATATCTTAGCCCCACTACTAGACTATTATAGGGTAAGGCTTCAAGCCCCTAAAGATACTGATATTAAAGCATTCTATAGGAGTGGAGAAGAGCCTATTAAGGGTGATATCCCTGAGAGTGATATTATAATAGGAGGCTTAGCTGATTCCATAATTAAGGTTTTAGGCAAGTGTAGTGAGAGAGTAGGACTAGACTATAACTGGGCTCCCGCAACTATAGCTAAGTATTTAGAGTCCAAGCTTAACATTACAGATGTAAGCTCACATATAGCTAGAGTTAGGAGTATTAAGGATGAGTGGGAGTTAGAGCTAATAGAGAGCTCACTAAGAATAGCTGAAGAAGCATTGAGGAGAGCTATAGAGAACCTTAGGGAAGGTGTTAGTGAGCTCGAAATCTCTGGATTAATAAGCTTAACTATGAGGAAATCTGGGGCTTGGGGCGAAGCATTCCCAACTATAGTAGCATTCTATGATAATACAGCACTACCACACCATACACCAACAATAATTAAGCTAACACTACCAGGTCCAGTCTTACTCGATCTGGGAGCAGTCCTAGAAGGTTATCATAGCGACTTAACGAGAACACTATGGTGGGGTAGCGGGGGGCAGGAGTTTAAGTTTAAGATAGAGACAGTAGTAGAGGCACAGCAATCAGCAATAGATATAATAGCACCAGGAGTTGAAGCATGGGAGCCTGATAAGGAGGCTAGACTAGTGTTAGAGAAGAGAGGATTAAGTAAATACTTCAACCACGGCTTAGGTCATGGAGTTGGAGTTGAGATACATGAAGAGCCATACATGAGGCCAGCATCAAAAACAAAACTAGAGAAGGGTATGATAATAACAGTAGAACCGGGAATATACATACCTGGACTATATGGAGTAAGAGTAGAAGACCTAGTACTAGTAACAGCTAAAGGTAGAAGAGTACTAACTAGAATATCTAGGATAATAGCCTAAAAATAATATAACCCTTAATAAAAACATTTATTGTAGGCGGCTATGACTAGCGCTCTAAAACCGATTAAGTGAGGAATAACGGGTCTGAGGAGCCGCTACGATACTACTGTTAAATCATCTAGACAATAACCATCACAGCAAATATATTGACTCAAATTATTTAAATACTTCTTACTATCACACACCTAGGTGCTCAGCCTATGGGTGGGGCAATCAATCCTCCTGGTTATGAGCAGTGTAAGAGCTATTATATAGGTCTTAATGAATCCTATGAGCATACGAGACTAACCCTATCATTATATTGCGTGGCTAGTCTTATAGTTAGGTGGTGTTAGGAGTTGAAGGCCGCTGTTCTCTACGGGTATAATCAGCCTTTAAGGATTGAGGATATTCCTAAGCCTAAGGCTACTGGTACATCTGTCCTAGTTAGGGTTATTGGTAGTGGTGTTTGTCATAGTGATGTTCACTTGTGGCGTGGAGAGCTTGAGACTCTTGTACCCCCAACATTCCCCCTGGTTCTAGGCCATGAGGTTTCAGGTGTTGTTGAGGAGGTTGGAGAGCTTGTCCCACCAGAAATTCAGCCTGGGATGGAGGTTTTAGTATATTGGGCTTACTGTGAGCGTGATGATAAATACTCTCTTAGAGGCTTATATCAGCTATGTGGACTTAGGGCTGGGGCCGGTATAGCCCTCTATAATGGCGGTTTTGCTGAGTATATGCTAGTCCCCCACTATAGGTATATTGTTCCAGCGGGCGGACTTAGAGATCTTGAGGCTGCAGCTATATTATCAGATGCTGGAGTAACGGCTATGAGAGCTGTTAAGAAGATAATTGGAGAAGTAGAGGAAGATGAGTATATAGTAGTAGTAGGCTTAGGAGGCGTAGGATTCTTTGGCTTACAGCTTACAAGACTATTAACTGGAGCTAGAATAATAGGTATAGATGTGAGGAGAGATAGGATAGAGGAGGTTTCAAAGATAGTTAAATTATCTAAACACGATGTTCTAATAGACGCTTCTAGAGTTGACGTAAGGAGAGCTATATTCGAGGCTACTGGGGGAGAAACAATTAAGGCAGTCCTAGACTTTGTAGGAACAGAGAAGACTATAGAGACATATATAGACCTCCTATCACCCCTAGGAGTATACGTTATAGTAGGCTTAGGCTCAGAGTATGGGCCAAGAATACCGATACATAAAATGGTGTTAAACGAGTTAAACATAAAAACAGCCTTATACGGCTCATATAGAGACCTAGTAAACCTCGTAGACCTAGCTAGAAGAGACTTAGTAAACTACTGGGATATAGTAGCCAAGATTAATCTAGAAGATATAAACCAAGCATTAGAAAAACTAGCCAAAGGAGAAGCACCAATAAGACAAATCATAGTATTCAGGTAAAATTAATATAATCTAACTAGAATACACATATTAAAAGTATAAAGAACGGGGATTCAGCTCCATCATAGATTGTAGCCTTATTTCTATTCTTTTGGCATCAATAATGGGCTTGCATTACCCTCTAGGAGATGTTCAAAGCGGTGTTTAGGGGTAGGTATGCTATTTTAATCTAGTCTTCTTGTACGCAATTAAAGCTATGATTATGGCTATGGCTAGTATTGATACTAGGAGGAGTGCGATTAATATGGTGTTGCTGACGTAGCTTGATAATAGTCTTATGTATGCTAAGCCACCGGTCTTGTCTTGATTGCTACGTGCTTCTATTGCTATTGGTGTTGGTGTCTCTATGTATGTCTTAATTATTGCTTCTTCTGTAGAATTTTCTATTATAGTTAGAGCCCAGCTTATTAGTAGGCTTTGAACTGCTAAGTTATAATCTCTCAATTTATATGAGGCGTTTAGTAGTGAAGGTGCTATTACCGAGTTGGTTTTATTTAGAGTTGTTGATGCTAGTAGTAGTATATAGCTTAATATATCACTTGAAGTATTGAGTGACCTATGTATACTATCAGCTATTAAGGCTATAGAGTTTATTGCCAAGAACATAGATGTTATCGGATCATCTAGTATAGATGCTGCTATGGCCATATCGATAGCTATGCTTGGAGGCTCTCCTAGGTTAGCTTCACTATATATCTGGTTAGTATATGCTGCTATACTCCTAGCAGTAGCTACAATATATGTCGATATTGCTTTAAGCTTAGAGTATTCTAGAGAGTATCCTAATCTCTCAGCATTATCGAGGATAGCTATTGAAGCCTTAGCTTCCCATAGGGATCTAGAGATTGATATAAGAGAATTTAGGGTTAACGGCCCCCTACTATTATTGTAGAGGAGTATTGAGAGCCATGCGTGTGTATATGCTAAACCTTTAGCCTCAATGATACCAATATCGTTATCTTCTAGCTTTGAATACTTAGAGTTGAATATTTCTAGCGTAGCATTAATATCATTGTATAACATGCTAATATTAAGCTCCCCTCTATAAGCCTTATAGGCTAGCATACTAGCTTGAGCTAAACTACCAGCATCTATAGCTTTAAGTAAAGCAGCATAGTACGAACCTGACTGTGAGAGGTTTAATGCAGAGTCTAGGCTACTCCTCGCCTCTAATAGGAGGCTGTTTAAACCTCCTCTAATTACTGCTAAATTAATAGATTCACGGGCTTCCTCTATGAGGATACTAGCTACTCTCTCAAGACCTCTATGCTCTTCTCTCATTGATATGGGCTCTCTAAATACTAAATTCTCTCCAGTTATCTGAGAGTATAGATCTGATAAGCTTAAAGCCTCTATAACATCTACATTTAACTGTTTACCGTAATCGGCTAAATTTACTGTAACAGGTATGTAATTAACTAGTATGAAAGGCCCTCTCTTAACAGCTACTCTCTCATAGTAAGCATAGTTTAGCTGGCCATATGGCACTATAAACTTCCTAATTCCGGCTTTAGCTGTTGCCTCAAGCTTCTCCTTTAAGCCACCTACAGGTCCTATAGTTGTATCAGGGTTTATCATACCTGTTACTACGAAATCTCTAGGGCATATCCCTCTAAGGGCTAAGAGGACGCCTAGAGCCATCGCTGCTCCAGCGCTAGGACCACCTACTATTATAGATGGAGCTTCTACTATAAAATAGTAGTCATAGACTAGAGGGTTAAAACCTCCAACTATTGATGCTGCTAGAACAGCTATCCTAGCAGCACCCTGAACATCAACTTCTACTGCTGGGCTAGTAGATACGAATATATAACCAGAGCCTGGAGAAGAGATTCTAACAGTTAAGCTACCTAAAACTCCAGTACCACTCGAGGATACTGCTACTATTCTTAGAGTACAAGAGTAGAGAGTCTGAGCTTCTACATTTATAAAAGGCGTAATCACCGGGATTAAGACTACTATTAGTATTAATGCTACTAGTCTAACAAAGACTCTATTCACTAGGTTTCACCGTCGTAACTAAGAGAGGAGAATAGAATTATTAAAGTTAACTCACCTAGTGTAAGGTTGCATAGTTACCTAATATAAGCTTTATAATTCTGAAGCCTATACGTAACACTAACGGGACTCAATTTGTCAATTAAAATAGATACTCATAATAAGAGAGTTGTCCCATCCTACATACTTGAAGACATGCTCTCAATACATCCAGCAATAGACTCAGACTCAGGGCACATACTGTGTCACTTCTCAAACATAGCACTACTAGTAGCTGAGACTAGCCAAGGGCCAGTCCCACTTATTTCAACAAATGACTGTATACTAGTAACTGTAGGTGATATATACATTAATAGGTTAAAAGTAGGTATTAAATCTGAGAGTAAAGAAGTCATAATAGGGCCTGGAGGGCATATCAGAGTAGGGTCAACAACAATATATAACAAGGTAGCTATCGAGTACTTAAGCTACAATAAAGACATGAACATGATATTCTATGAGATAACAGTAGAAGGCTTAGGGGAGAGTATCCTAGTAGAACTTAGAAAAAGTGATACAAAAGATCACATAGCGATAATAGCAACAACATGTAAAGCTGAAAGGGTCGAGAAAAGAGAGGCTATACACGTCTAAACACGAGACTATGAGAGCGGGGGGTTAGTAGAATCAACTAATTCTTGGTAAGTATGGAGGTTTCTGTAGGTAGCCTCTCTACACCCTCAATATAGTTATAGTAGGCTTGAGCTATAGCAGTATTAACCTTATGGGGTTCAGCTCTTATATAGGTTTATATCTGGTGATTTCATAGCCACCTTTAGGGAGAGTCTTTCATTTATAAGCTCTCAATCCCTCGCCAGGTAGCTCCTAGCATTAAAGATAGTAGAGTTAGTTTATAAGCCCTAATGGTATAAGCTAGTATAAACAGCTATAAAACACAAAACAGTTGCATTAGGCTAAGAATTATGTGTACATCCTCATAACTTATAGTATATTATAGATTAGAGTTGGCTCTTTAAAAGGTTAGTATATGTTTGTATTGAGCTCTCCTATTTCAATTTAAGTAGGCTTTTAGCTGTATTAATTGTTAGCATTATCTTAAGCCTCTGTATAGCTCCTGCTGGGTCAACGCCCTTAGGGCATACTTTACTACATGCTCCTATATACTCACATGCCCATACGCCATCTAGGCTATCTACTATTTTTAACCTCTCATCTCCTCCCTCATCTCTAGAGTCTATAGTCCATCTAAGTGCTTGTGCTAGAGCCTGAGGTCCGATGAAGTTTGGCTTCTCATACACTATAGGGCATGCTGATATACATAACCCACACATTATACAGTAGCTATATGCTAGGTATTCTGCTAGCTCTAAAGGTGTCTGCTTATACTCGGCTTCTGCTTTAAACTGCTCTCCTAAATCTCTCCTAATAAGGTATGGCTTAACTCTCCTATGATTATTGAATAGTAGCTCGTTGACTCTTGCTACAAGATCTCTAACTACGGGGAAGTTATACATAGGCTCTACAGTTATAGTATCAGTTTTCAGGCTACGGATCGTGGTCTCACAGGCTAGTCTAGGGACGCCATTTATTACCATAGCACAGCTACCACATATACCCATTCTACAACTATATCTAACAGCTAATGTAGAGTCTTGCTCTTCAATGATATTAATTAGAGCATCTAGAACTGTAGTATACTTCCCAGCTTTAACCCTATACTCCCTATAATAGAACCCCTTACCAGACTCAAACCTCTTAACTCTAACTTTAACCTCTCCTACCAATTAAGACACCGAAACCTATAACGAATAGTAAGCCTAAGACACCGAAGGCTAGAGATGATAATGCTAATAGTATAGCTAATATATTGAAGATTAAATCTGGAATATTTAAAACTCTATCTACAATCTTAATTAGCATAAGTAGCCATAATAGGACTAGTGATCCAAAATACCCAGTATAATGACTAATTACTATTAACTTACCACTCATCTACATCACCCTAATATTACGAAAGCTATGAATACTAGTATCCAGGCTATTAGGGATAAGTAGAATACTGATATGTAGAGGTAGTATCTAAACCTATACTTCTCCCTTAGGAGCTCTAGTGCTGTTTCAGCTAGCGATGTTGATAGTAAACCTTTACTTAAAGCTAGAACTGTACCTTTAACTACAAAGTAGTATAGTGGCGTTAAGAGTATCCAGTAGATTATGAGAGATACCTTAACGGTTGGCCACCACTCTAATAGGTTGAAAATATAAGCTAGTAATATAAATGCTGTTATAGCCGAGAATACTACTGCTAACCTATACGAGACCATATGTATCCAGCCACTTAAATGGTAAATTCTAATATTAGGCTTATTAATATTCCTCATAATACTAGTACCTCCTCTCCTCCGGCTTCCAAAGTGTTATCCTGACAGGAGTATATGTTACTATAGGCTCTTCTCCTACCCTGTAATAGACTATAGTATGCTTGAGATAGTTAGTATCATCTCTACTAGGGTAATCTAGCCTATAATGAGCTCCTCTACTCTCCCTCCTAGTAATTGCTCCAACTATTATTGTCTCAGCTACACTAATCATATTATTAATCTCGAGTATATCTCTAAGATTATTATTATATGTTTTACCAACATACTCTAGCCTAGCCTGACTCATCCTCTCTTTAAGCCTCTTAAGCTTAGACCATGCTTCACCTAGTATTGATCCATCCCTAAATATGCCTACCATATCATCCATCATTCTCTGTAATTCTCTCTTTATAAGATATGGATTCTCTCCTCCAACTTCCCTATGTATAAGCCTATCGAAAACCCTAGACTCCTCTTCTCTAGCCTTATTAGTTACTATTTGAGAGATGTTTAGCATAGTGTCTGGTGCTTTAAGAGCATAATCTGCAGCTAGCGATCCAGTAATCCTACCCCATACTACACACTCGCTGAGAGCATTACTACCAAGCCTATTAGCTCCATGTATGCTAACAGCAGCAACTTCTCCTGCAGCCCAGAGGTTAGGTATAGGTGTTTTATCGTCTAACATTACTTGACCATATGTATCTACATGTATACCTCCCATTGTATAATGTGCTGCTGGCAATACTGGAATAGGCTCACTTAGTGGATCTAAGTTTATGAGTTTTCTTGTAATCTCTCTAATCATAGGTAACTTATCTCTAAAAACCCTCTCTCCTAAGTGTCTAAGGTCTAAGTATAGATAGTCTAATCCAGATTCTTCATCTCTCAACCCTCTACCCTCAATAATCTCAGTAATCATAGCCCTAGATATGATATCTCTAGGTGCTAGCTCCATCTTCTGTGGAGCATATCTTTTCATAAACCTCTCTCCAAGCCTATTAATTAGGTATCCACCCTCTCCTCTAGCAGCTTCAGTTATCAGGGTACCACTAGGTATTAGAGCTGTAGGGTGGAATTGTACAAACTCCATATCCTTTACGGGTATACCAGCTCTATATGCAATAGCTATACCATCACCAGTACTAGCCTGAGATACTGTAGTGAAAGAATATACTCTAGCCCCACCACCTGTAGCAATAATACCAGCCTTTCCAAGGAATAGATTCATCTCTCCACTCTCTAAATCTAAGACTGTGAAACCTCTAAACACACCATTCTCTAATAGGATAGATGTCGCTATATGCTCATGGAAAATCTCTACATTATCAAACCTCTGTAGATTACTATAGAGCGTGCTCATCATGAAAAATCCAGTCTTATCAGCAGCATAAGCAGTCCTAGGAACACTCATACCACCGAAAGGCCTCTGAGCAATCCTACCATCAGGTAACCTACTCCAAGGAGTACCTAGATGATCAAAAAACCTTATCTCCTCAGGAGCTAGCCTAGCAAGAATCTCTACAGCATCCTGATCAGCTAAGAAATCTGAACCCTTAACAGTATCATATGCGTGGAGACTAAAACTATCATTATACTCTTTAGGATAAAGAACACCACTAATCCCACCCTCCGCAGCAACACTATGACTTCTCATAGCTTGAACCTTACTAATAACGGCTATGCGAAGCTTACCATTAGACACTATAGATGCTTGGAGGGCTGCTCTTAAGCCTGCTAAGCCAGAGCCAAGTATTAAAATATCATATCTTAAAATCTCCAAATATTAATACACCGTTTGATGCAAAGAAAATATTAGACTTAAAAAATAAAAATATTAATATAAATAATTCTATACTAATCCCAGATATATATATGTAATGTAAATTACCTAATGTTTAATTACTCTTACTGTCTTACCTAAACCAAGTATCTAGTTTATACTGTTTACCTTTAAGGTAGTCCTTATATGCTTTCTTGAGTCTCTCTATTCCTTTCTCCACTCTCTCTGGGTTAAAGTCGTGTCTATTTACTAGTATGTCCTTAATCTTATCTTCATCTGGCTCCTTATAGGATACTCTATATGTTTTATTAACTGGGGGGTTTAAGAAGTACTCGTATATTTTAACTGGATCCATATCACCCCATTCAGATTTCGGGATTGCCATCAATGCTTTTATTGGGTCTTTTAATGTTTTAATATGTTTTAATGCTCTCTGCACGCCATATCCTTTAACTCCTCCAGGGTTATAGTCTGTTCCGATAATTACACCTATAGCTATTAGCTGCTCTCTACTTATACCTAAAGCTTCTAGTAGCTTATTTAGCTCTATTACTTCAGGCTTAACCTCTACATACTCATCTTTACCTGGGAGTTTTCTCTTTCCAGTTACTGTTAGGTTCCTAACTAGCCTCTTAGAACCAAATAGTAGACTATCGTAGTCCTGGCTTCCAGTAGCGTATGCATCCCCTCTTATTGTCATATATGCAGCTTGAGCCTCACCATCAGCAGGAGCTTGAACCCACGGTATACCCATTGCGTCTAATAGCTCTTTAGCTTCTTCAACCATATCATTAGAGAGCCTACTAGTAGCTTGAGCATACTTCCTAGCCTCCTCTATAAGCCCAGCTTCAACTGCAGCCCTATATCTGGCTTCAGCCTCAGCTTTCCTCCTAATCCTCTCCTCAATCTCTCTAGTCTTCATCTCTGGAGGCTTACCATCGAAGACGTAGACTGGCTTAATACCCTCCTCAACAATATTAATAGTTCTATAGAAGAGGCCACTGAGATGACTTGTAACCCTACCCTCACGATCCATTAATGGAGTCCCATCAGGTTGCCTAATAGCAGCTAAGAACTGGTATAGGGCATTATAAGCATCTAGAGATACAACTTCACCTCTCAATACAGATAATTCAACTTCTCTTCTAGAACTCTCTGGGATAAGCTCCCTAATATCTACCCCCACAGTTAACACCTTAACAAGACTCCGGACTATACTCCTAGCTATCAAAGCTAATAAATGAAAGGATAGTAGCTATCAGCTTAACGTGATATCGCTGCAGGCGAGCATTTAGTGGGATATCCTGTGCTCGTTAGATGATGCTGATAGTTGCTACTCAACATATATTGCAGGCTTGCCTGGTAGAGCTATACTCCTTTTTGGTGATGAACTCTCTTCTTCAATATCAACCTCTACTTTAACTCCAATCTCTCTAGATAAGAATTCCTCGGACTCTTTTAGTACTTCAAACTCTAAGCTCCTATCGATTAGAGTCTCTAGTATAGTTGGATTCTTAGCTGTCCCCTCAGCTACTCTAGCTAATAGTCTTGGCTCTACCTTAGACTCAAACTCTCTTACTATTCTTCTTATGGCTTCACTCATGGTCTGCTTTGACTCGATAGATTTCTTAATCTCCTCAGCTACTCTATACTTCCATTTAGCAGCTATAGTTATTCTGACTCTTTCAGCTCTCTTAACTAATCTAAGGACCTCACGAGTATCCTCTAATACTCTCTTAACAATCTCTTCAGCCTTATCTAGTTCAGGTTTAATCTTAGACTCATCATATGTGGGCCATGGGCTTACTGACGCGAAACCTTCTTTACCAATCATCTCCCACACTTCATCTGCTACATGTGGGACTATTGGAGCTATTAGTAGTGTTTGTACTTCTATAAACTTCATTAAAAGCTCCCTATTAGGTGTCCCAGCTCTCCTCATGTACCATTTAAACTTTGACTGAAGGTTATAGTAGCCTTCTACTAGAGCACTCTTATACATTGTATTATCCATTAGCCTTGTAACCTTCCTTACTGTATCGTTTAGTACACTCTCAAACCAGTCATCAATTCTAAGCCTTGAATCTCTACCTTTACCATAGTTTTCTTTAACAAAGTCTAGCCAGTTATTAAGCTCTCTCACAGCAGCATCAGCAGTTTGCGGGTCGAAGTTTGGATCTTCTAGTGATGAGTCAGCTCCAGCCATAGTCTCAGCCCACCTAGTAGCATCTGCACCCCACCAGTCGAGGGCTTCTCTTAGTAGTATAAAGTTGCCTTTACTCTTGCTCATCTTCTCTCCCCCAATATTTATCCAACCATTTATACTAATACCTCTAGGCCAGAGCTCTCTAGGGAATATTGCTATATGGTGCAGTATAAAGAATACTAGGTGGTTATACATTAAGTCTTTACCACTAATCCTTAAATCTACAGGGTACCAGTACTGGAATTCTCTCCTCATATCCTCTATTAGGTTAACTGGGATACCAGTATCTCTAGAAATCTGCTCTGGAGACCCTAACCCTAGGAATATATAGTCGAATAATTCAGGTTTAAGCATCTCTGGCTTAATCCCATACTTCTCCGGATGCTCTAGATACTTGGCTATAGTATAGTAGGCCATGTATATTGTTGAGTCACTTAGACTCTCAATAACCCACTCCGAATTCCATGGTAGTATTGTTCCAAGCTCTCTCTTATGTGTAAAAGCCCAGTCTTTAAGCCTTTCTATAACCTTCCTCATCTCGCTCCTAGCCTCCTCTGGGTATATAGTCATTGAATCTAAGGCTTCGATAGCTAGCTTCTTCCACTCAGGTTTACTATAGAGTAGGAACCATTGATCCTTAACTATCTTAACATGTGTCCTAGACCCACATCTACAGTATACTCTTTGTGGTAGAGTATAAATCTTTATAGCGTACCCCCTAGATGAGAGCCAAGCAATAATATCGTCTTTAACTTCGCTCACAACTCTACCAGCCCATGTGCCTGTATTCTCTAATAGTATACCCTCATAGTACTCTATACTATACACATCCTTAGTGGCTTCATCTAGCTTATCTTTCTCAAACTGACTCCTAATACCTCTACGCTCAACAGCAACTCTAGCCGGCATATCTTCAAGACCCTTAACTTTAATTAGTACTATAGGCTCTATACCATCTACTATACTCTTTCCGACACCATACTTCTCTAAGAGACTAGGATCTCTTTTCAGGTCCATTAGGGCAGCGTAATCATAGGGAGCATGTGCTGGGACACTCATAACTATACCAGTACCCAGCTCAGAATCTAGGAACCATGCCGGTAGTATTGGGACAGATAATCCGGTTACAGGGTTTACAGCAGTCTTACTAATAAGCTCTAACCCCTTAACTATACCCTTAGCTTCGATATTATAGCCTTGATCCATTAGTTCCCTCATCATGTAATCGTTTAAGATCCAGTATTCTCCATTAACAGCTACTAGCTTATAGATTGCCTCTGGGTGAACCCATATGTTAGTAACCCCAAATATAGTCTCAGGCCTTAAAGTTAGTGTAGGTATGACTACTCCATTATGTAGCTTGAATTTAATGATTGTAGCCTCTATAGGGCTTATGCCGACATATTCATCGGGCCTATCATGATCTCCTACGACTTTAAACTCTCTAGGACACCATACTACAGGGTGCTCTCCTATAGATACGAGATTTCTTTCCCTAAGCTTTAAATACTGCCACTCTATAAACTTACTATAGTATGGGTTAAGAGATGTTGTATGAAACTCTCTTCTCCAGTCAATACTCATACCATACATTATGAGATCTCTCTTCCACCCCTCCTTAAAGAATCTAACCCAGTACTCCGGGTTCTCAAATTTATCTATCTCACTACTATCAATACCCATGAGCTGTAAATCTCTAATAATCTTAGGATCCCTCTCTCTAACCCTTAAAGCAGATGATACTATAGGACCCCCAGTAGCATGCCACCCCTGAGCAAATAAGACATTATAACCCCTCATCCTCTTATACCTAGCCGTAACATCAACCCTTAATATCGTAAAAGCACTACCAAGGTGCGGATACGCATTAACATAAGGATAAGGAAATGTCACAAAAAACTTAGGCCTACTATAATCAGGCTCAGCCTCAAATAATCTACTAGAAAACCATCTATCACGCCACTTAGCCTCAATAAACTTTAACCTCTCAACTAAACTCCTATCAACCTTAGGACCGAAGATCTTAAACCTAGACTCAATTCCAATACAACCACCTATCTATTTACTTTCCTTTCTAATCCCTTTAGAGAGTATCCTTATAAATTTATGTCTATTTACTTTCCTTTCTAATCCCTTTAGAGAGTTTCCGTTTTATACTTTAGGCTCCTTCCTTAGTCTTTCTTACTCCCCTTTAGGCGCACTGTCATCGCCCTCATATACGATTCTCTTTAAGGAGTATAA
>JAUQQR010000056.1 GCA_030549835.1 Thermoproteota archaeon | reverse complement strand
AGGCGAGAGTATATATTGAAAGAATAATTGATGATAGATATAGATCCTCTAATAGATTTAATGCTCTTAGAGGTGTTAAACCACTAGGAGGCCTTAAAGCATGGAATACTATAATAGAGTATATGAACTCCCTCTGAGATAATATTAGGTAAGCAATAGAGGGTATCTGACTTATAATTAACCCACTCATAAACTCTACTATGCTTTTAAACCCGCTCCTCTTATAGAGGTATATGAATATGGGCGGAAAGGTGAGCATAGTATAGAGTTTTATTAGGCTAAACCCGTATACTAACCCAGCTAAAGTAAATTTACCCCTATAGACTAGTATAATTGCTAATATTAATGCCAAGGCTATAATAGACTCAAACATACCCCAAATAGCTGATATTAGTATAGAGTATGAGCTAAGAGCATATACTAATGCAAGTCTCCTATTTACTCTACCTAGAATATAAACTATTAGGATATCAGCTAGTATAAATGGCATCTTTATTATAGCAGAGAATAGGAAAACATCAGTTGATAAGTAAAAGTTTTCTTCATAGACTAAGCTAATACCTGTAGGTCCACTAGTTATCTTAATAGGTCTAGGGTCTCCGCCTATATATAAGTATAGATTATAGAATGGTAATAGGATGTATATGAGTTGTGGTAAGTAAGCATATCCCTCATGGAATATTGGTAAGTCTGTAGCGTTTTGAATCTTCATTGAGAGCCTATATGTAAGCTCATATACATTATCTCCCCGTACTGTGTAGTATAGGCTATCTTGTATTGTGGCTAAATCCCATAAGTGGCCAGTAAAAGGAGCTATTATTAGTCTTATAATAAGAGCTAGGACTATTATCCTCTTCAAATCCTCATCCATAATAGCCAGCCTAGTGTAGTTACAATAAATGCTATAATTGGTAAGAGTATTTGTGCTAACCTATGATTTATGATATTAGAAGCTATATATGACAATAAGCTTACTCTAACACCCTCAATATAGCCTTCAACTCTGATAGATAAGTTTTTATCATGAAATTCTACTATCATACTAGTTAAATCTCTACTCTCTCTTATAATTGTAGCTTTTACTGGAGTTGAGAAGCTTAACTTACACCTCCCCTCGCCTACACCTTTTACGTTAAATACTAAGTCTAGATTTCTAATATCCTTCAATATTAAAGTGTACCCACTAGAGAATAGTATTGGATATCCGTTAACATGAGTATAATTTCTTCCACGAATAACTATCTTATAGTAGAAAGGATTAGTAGAGTTTAGTATTATATCAACCGTTTTATTTGAGGGTTTTATAGTCTTCTTGACGGTGAGATCTTTTCCAAATATATAGCTTATTAATAGTGTTTCATTATAGCTACTCATTATCACCTCATAAGAGTCATAGTAAAAGCTGTAACCTTCAACAGTAGACTCTCTATCATCAAAATCGACTAGTAGTATGGGCTTATAAGATGCGTTAGGAGCGTACACGTATACTCTCGGTTTCCCGAGTCCCTCAGGTAAACCTGAGAATCTTACTTCTAAGTTCTCATTCCTATAGTAGTATGCTCCAGTATCGAATCCAACCCACTCTCCTCCCCTCAGGAGACTACCTAGGGCTGGTATAAGTGATATATTATTATATACGTAGCTAATGCTAGATATGTGAGGGTTAAAGCATTTAACAATCTTATATTCATATCCTACTCCCTCAGAATCCCTCTTATATCACTAATAATTTCCTCAAAATCTTCTGGTAGCTGTGAACTAGAGTCTATTATTGAGTATATATTTATAGGTGTTACTGATATATAGTTGTTCATTACAGCCCACACATCACTTCCTAATGTTCTATCCCAGTATCTCTCTTCTAAGCTATCCTCAATAAATCTAATACTAGATTTTTCAATCACATACTTTAACTTGTAATTATTTATTGAGAGTCTTGTCACCATAACGCCTACAGGGTTTAAGGGTACATTAACACTAATCAAGTTAATATTTTTAAAATTATACTTTATAAATCTCTGAGCTATAATTGAAGCTATTCTAGCTGCAAGCCTAAACTCATCCTCTCTAGAAGCCTTATTATAAGCTAAACTTACAGCTAACCCTGGGATACCATGGATAGCAGCCTCTAAAGCTGCTCCAATAGTTCCACTAGTTAAGAAATCATCTAAGCCTAGATTAGGTCCTATATTAACACCAGAGACTACAATATCAGGCTTCTCTCTCATTAATATTTCAATTCCAACTAAGACAGACTCTGCTGGAGTAGCATTTAACCCCCAAGCCTCCACTGCTCCCTCAATATTAACCCTGAACATCTCAACCCTATTATTCCTACCGAACCTCCTAAAACTAACAGATTTACTCAAACCACTCATTTGAGTCAGAGGTGTACACACATAGACCCTAAAGCCTCTCTCGCTCAATTCTCTAACTAAAACTCTAAGTCCAACACTATCAATCCCGTCATCGTTAACAGCAAGAGCTACAGGCAAAGAATGCACCCTACTATGATCTAGTACTCCCTATATAAATACTTTACTTATACATTTTACATATTCTATAGCTATTAACCTCCAATATTATAGCTGAATAGAAGACGTAACATGCTCTAGTTTTAGAGCCTAATATAGCTGTTTATATTAATTTATATCATTAAGCTTATAAGTCATATCTATATATTCTTAATGCTGAGAGCTACCTGGCGAGAGAGTAGAGAGCTTATAAATGAAAGGCTCTCCCTAAAGGGTAGCCCCTATTAGTACTCAAAATGTGGGGTGCCTAGGGGTCGCCCTGAACGCCCACAGAGGGTGATGCAAGCCCAAGACCGATGCGGGGAACAAGGGATGAGGCTATGAAATCACCAGATATAAACCAATATAAGATCTGAACCCCTAAGAGAATATGTGAGGTATAGTAAATATTTTTAATACTATGTAGAGTTATAGGTAATGCAGCTAGAAGGTGGTTATAATGGTTGATTGGTTAGTTGAGATAGGTAAACCGATACTCATGCTATTCATAGCCATAGACCCTATAGGGACTATACCATATTATCAAGCTCTCATAAATAGAGTAGAGTATGGTAGTAGGAAGAGAGTGCTTAGGCAGTCAGTGATAGTAGCTTCAATACTATTAATACTCTTTATTATAGTAGGAGACGCTATACTAAAACTATTCAATATAACACTCTATGATTTTAAGGTAGCTGCAGGAATAGTACTGCTAATAGCATCTATAGCTCTACTACTAGATATACAGTTAGGCTCTATAAAGACTGGATCAGAGACTATAGCCATAGTGCCCCTAGCAACACCACTACTAGCAGGGCCAGCAGCAATATCAATAGCAATATTCATAAAGTATAGCTGGGGCCTACCTATAGCACTACTCACAATACTCGTAGATAGCCTAATAACATACATTATCCTAGCATCTAGTAATACAATATTCAACCTTATAGGGAGAAACGGATTACTAGTAATAGATAAGTTTATGAGCTTAATCATGGCTGCACTAGCAGTATCACTGATAAAGGGAGGTCTAGGAGTATAAAATGTAGGATTAGGTAACCATTTCTTGTTCATAGGTATCTGTAGGTTTCTCTAGGGTTTTTCCAATGCTTTAATTCAGTAGAGTGTCCATGGCCTCCGCGTATAGTGGCTTGGTAGCCATTGCGAAGCGCAAGGCAGAAGGCACAACCCATCTTAGGAGTACCTACAAAAAACCTAGGATGGGAAACGGTAATTGATTTTAGTGGGTTATTTACCCTTGAATTTTGGTCTTCTCTTCTCTAAGAATGCTGTTACTCCTTCTATGACGTCTTCTGTGGTGAATAGTAGGCTGAATAGTCCTGCTTCTAGCATGAGGCCTTGCCATATGCTTGTCTCACTGCCCATGTCTATGGTGTATTTAGCCATTGTTAGGGCTATTGGTGGTTTTTCTGCTAGTTTTAGAGCTAGATTCCTAGCTTCATCATCTAGCGTGCCGCTTTTTACAACTCTATTAACTAATCCTATCTTATAGGCTTCACTAGCTGGTATGAATTCTCCAGACATTATTAGTTCTTTAGCTCTAGCTGTTCCTACTAGTCTAGCTAGTCTTTGAGTACCTCCAGCTCCAGGTATGAATCCTAGGTTTATCTCAGGCTGTCCTAGCATTGCTTCTTCACTTGCTATCCTAATATCTGCGCTCATGGCTAGTTCTAATCCTCCTCCCAGAGCGTAGCCATGTATTGCTGCTATTACTGGTTTAGTGTAGAATTGAATCTTTAATGTAAGCTCCTGGAATCTCCTAGAGAATCTAATCACATCTATTGGCGTTACTCCAGCAAATGCTGTTACATCAGCTCCAGCACAGAAAGCTCTCCCCGAGCCCTTCAATATCACAACCCTAATATCCCTATCTTCTTCTAGCTCATCTAGGGCTCTACTCAATTCTTCAAGCATTTTCGGATTTATAGCATTAAGCCTCTCAGGTCTATTCAGTATAATCCATGCTATAGGCTTCTCTTTCTTAACTATAATAGTCTCTTTAATAGTCTCCTCTACTAGCGCATATTTATAGAATCCTTCTCCACTCTTCCTACCAAGCTTACCCTCTCTAACCATCTCTTGGAGTAGGGGGTCTGGACTGAATAATTCTAGTTGAGTCTCCGCCTTCAACCTACTGAGAGTCTCAACAACCTTATCAATACCATACTCATCTGCGAGCTCGAATATACCCTTAGGCCATCCTAAGCCTAGCTTAACACTCGTCTCTATATCCTCCTTAGATGCTATCCCGGCTCTTAGTAAGTATGCGGCCTCACTTATAGGTAGTGATAGTAGGAGTAGAGGATCTATTCTCCCTGCAAGCTCTCTCTTATGAGCTGGCTTTACGAACTTGCCGGGCTCAGGGTACTTATAGAATCCTTCTCCAGTCTTAACCCCATACTTTCTTGCATTGTACTTATCTTCAAATAGCTTACATGGTAAGACTTGGAATCCCCTCTCTGCCATAGCTTTAGTTACAAGGTAGAATACATCTATACCACTATAGTCTGCTAACTCAAATACGCCCATCGGGAAGCCCAACGTGTAGAATACTGTTGAGTCTACATCCTCTACTGATGCTAAGCCTCTATCAACAGTATAGCAAGCCATATTCATAAATCTACCTAGTATCCTATTAACAATAAACCCTGGGACATCCTTATTAACTACAACCGGGGTCTTCCCCAGCCTCCTAGCCATGTCTACAGTAACTTTAACAGTATCATCACTAGTATAGGCTCCCCTAATAACTTCAACTAGAGGCATTAAGACTGGAGGGTTAAAGAAGTGCATACCAACAACTCTCTCAGGTCTCCTAGCAACACTAGCAATCTCAGTAATAGGCAAGCTACTAGTATTCGTAGCTAGAATAGCATTCTCTGGAATGTGAAGACTAGCATGTGAGAAGAGCAACTGCTTAAGCTTCAAGTCTTCCGGAATAGCCTCAACCATAAACTGTGTTTCTGATAATACCCTAGCTAAATCATCACTCCAGCTCCCATCAGGCTTAATACTAACAATAGGGGTAATCCTAGACATTATAGTATCAATAGACTCTCTTAGAACACCACGCTCACTAAGCTTACCTAAACTCCACCTAATCCTATCTAGAGCCCCTCTAAGAATATCCATACTAATATCAGCAATATAAACCTTAAAACCAGCTATAGCAGCAAGCTCTGCAATCCCATGACCCATAGTTCCAGCTCCAACAACAGTAACAACTCTAATATCCTCTAACTTAATCAACCCAAAGCACCAATTAGGAGATTCTACACTCGAGTATATATGTTTATACACTATAGAATAGAGAATAGATAGCTTATACCGTTTCCCATCCTAGGTTTTTTGTAGGTACTCCTAAGATGGGTTGCGCCTCCTGCCCTGCGCTTCGCAGTGGCTACCAAGCCACTCCATGCGGGAGTCATGGACGCCTTTCAAGCCCAACG
>JAUQQR010000055.1 GCA_030549835.1 Thermoproteota archaeon | reverse complement strand
ACTATTCCAAGAGATTCTCCTCTCATAATCCTTAATGTTACATTATCTAGAGCCTTAATAGAGTAGAGCGGCTTACCTAGTAAACCTCTCTTTATGACATAGTTGACGCTAACATTTAAAGCTTCAATTAGGTACTGTGCCATGTAGTTCACCAGAGTATATGTGGCAATAGGCTAGTCTATCGCCTAATCTATATTCTCTAGGCTCAATATTATTGCATATATCTCCTATAACATTTGGACATCGAGGAGCGAAAGGACATCCTTTTATGGGGCTACTAAGGTCTGGGGGTAGTCCTGGTATAGGTTTAAGTCTTACAGTTCTCTTAATCCTGGGAATACTTTTTAATAACATTATAGCATATGGGTGGAGAGGATTCTCAACTATGCTTCTCGAGGGCCCTATTTCGACAATTTTTCCAGCATACATAATAGCTGTTATATCGCATAATGATGGTGATATGGCTATATCGTGAGTTATTATTATTGTTGTAACATTATACTTAGATCTAATGGCTCGAATTAAGTCTACTATATCTTTCCTTAGAGAAGCATCTACCATAGATGTTGGCTCGTCAGCAACTATTATCTTAGGATTGAGTGATAAGGCTAAAGCTATTAGAACCCTCTGTAACATACCACCACTTAGCTCGTGAGGATAAGATTTTAGTATTCTGTAGGGATCACTGAAACCCAAGGATTCAAGAATACTAGATGCTATCCTATAGGAGTCTTCTTTACTACTTCTAATAGGGCTTAGGACATCATTGAATATCTCTCCAACAGTATTAAGTGAGCTTAGAGCAGCTCCAACATCCTGAGGTATTAGTGATACAAGTCTACCCCTAACAGATGCTGGGTTTACTTTTAAAATATTCGCACCATTAACTAGTATCTCTCCCTCTTCTATCAAAGCATTAGGGGGTAGGCTTAATGAGATAGCTAATCCAAGAGTAGACTTACCGCACCCGCTTTCTCCAACAATACATAGAGATTCACTTTCCATAAGCTTAAAGCTAACCCCTCTTACAGCTCTTATAATACCACCTCTCAGTTTATAGCTAACCTTAAGATTCCTAACTATTAATATGGAGTCTTTCAAGACCTAAGACCCCTAGATTCTAAGAGCCTCCTAACCTTTGGGTTAGAATACTCTCTAAACGAGTCACCTAAAAGATTAAACCCTAATACTGTAATGAATAATGCTAGACCGGGGGATAGGCTAACCCATCATGCTATCCTATCAACTGCCACCCCTCACTAATGCTTAGAATAAGAGCACTAGTCCTGCGACTAGAATAATAAAGGATGAGTCTAAGAGCATAAAAGTATGGATTAAATACACAGACCCACAACAATAGAATAGATAGAAGCATCTAAAAGCATCGAAGAAATAGCAAGCTACGAATGCTAATCCTAAAATTGAACCCAGCAACCCATATAATCCAGCTAAGCTTAAATTAGCCGCTAAAACCGCCTAACTTGGACACCTTAATATGAGATAGATGCTACAACACTTAAACCTAACCTCTATAAGATTAGCTGATGAAACCTAATCTAATACACCGTTTCTCAGTAGATGGCTTTTCATAGGCTTTCATATCTAGCCTCTTAGCCATCTACCTCTCAAAAATCTCCCCCAAGGCTCCTTACTGTAGAGGCTTCTATGTAGTCGCCTACAATTCGCCGCCCTACAGGTCTCGGAACCCTGAGCGCACAATTAACTATAAGAGTTTTAAAGCTTAAAAAGCTTCATAGAAATTCCCAGTAAGAGTTATGTAATAATTATTCTTCTATCTAATACTATTAGTAAAAACTCTTTACGGCGTGGCTGTCCAAGATTACAACCCATAAAGTAACATAACATGAGCAACTCCAAAACATATATCTCTCGGCTCTTCTCTGTGATGCTTGATATTCAGCTAACTCTATTATGTAGCTACGGTGGTGCTCGGTGGTTGTATTTGTGGTGGTTTTAATTTATAGAATGCTATAGCTAGTAGAATAAATCCTATTAGTACTGCTAAGCCTCCTATTAAAGCTATAAGGATTTCTATTAGTATTATAGTTGTTAGTAGGCCTATAAATGATACTATACTCCCGCCTAATAATGTCAATCCTGATGTCTTGAATAATCCTTCACCTGAAACCTCAGCTAACTTACCTAGAGACTTATAGAAGAAATAGAATCCTATAATGCTAATTACGCCAGATATAATTGCTACTATCAGGAATAATAGTGTTAATGTAATAGAAGTAAAAATTGAGGGTAGCTCTTCAGGAGAGGAGATAGCAGCGGGAATTAGAAGCATAGTACCAGTTATTAAGATAGAACTAATGAATAGTATAGCGCCACCTATAAGAAATAATACTATGAAGTATAATGCATTTTAAATATAGAGTTATCACCATAAATTTTAGATAGATTATAGAGAGAATAGACTATTAATATTAAACCTATAATTGCAAGGAAAGGTAAAATAATGCTAGCAACCATAAAGATAGAACCCAACAGCCCAAGTAACCTAGCAGGCCCAAACTCTACCACTAAAATCACCCCATCTTGAATACTAAACTAGCTAGTGTTAAATCTATTATTTAAACTTAACTATTTCTATGTAAACCTGTTTAAACATATGTATTCTGCTTTATCAAATAACATTTAACTTTATACTTTCTTTGGGTTCTTCTCACGCCTCCTCTTACTTAATCTACATCTAAGTAGTTACAGAGGTACTTAGCGGCTGAGCTTGGGGCGGTCTAATGCTGTAGAAGGCTACAGCTAGTAGGATGGATCCTACTAGGAATGCTATAGCTCCCCCTATGATTAAGAGGAATCCTACTAATATTATAGCTGTTAGTAAGCCAAAGATTATCGCTACGTAGCCGATAACTATTGCTAGTCCAGAGAGTCTAAATAATCTTTCACCTGAGACCTCGGATAGTCTAGTAAGTGACTTATAGAGGAAATAGAATCCTATGAAACCCACTATACTAGATGCTAATACTAAGAGTATCAGTAGTATGACTGCCAGCATAAATGATGCAAGAGCTACAGAGACAAACTCTTCTAATGAAGCTGTCCCAGACGAAGCTACTATGGGGGATATGATCATAAATAATACTATTAAAACAGAGCTAACCAAAGCTATAATTATAGCTAGAATAAGTAGTCCTAGGAAGTATGTAGCATACCTAGAAATAGATGCATCCTTAAAAGTATTAGATAGGTAGCGGAGAGATAAACCTATGAGTATCAATCCTACAACTGCGAAGATAGGTAGAATATATCCTACTATAACCATAATTGAGCCAATCACGCCAAGTAACTTAGCTGTATCAAAGTCCGCCATAGAGGTTACCTCACTACAACTCACCAGCTATTAACACTAGGAGAAGCTTAAAAGCAATAATCTCCTACCTCTATTATGGGGTAAGCTATTATGAAGATAGTAATTATGGCAAATAGCGGATCCTATAATATATAAGCTTTTCGTGGAGAATAGAGTTTGTTATCTCAAGGCTTATTAGGTTAGAGTTGGTGTATCCTCTTAGTTTAAATCTCTATGTATCTATGGGATATGATTTTCTTATGTTAATGATTATTAGTTTTCTTGGATTCAGTAGTCTACTGGTGTGTTGCTTGGATTCTGGGCTGGTTGATGGTTTTATTATTGAGAAGATGAGTGAGTATAAGATGCCTGGTGTTAGTATTGCTGTTGTTAGAGGCGGTGAGGTTATCTATGCTAGAGGCTATGGGTATCGTGATATTGATAGGATGGTGCCAGCATCTCCAGGTACTATTTATGGTATTGGTTCTATAACTAAGTCTTTTACTGCTATAGCAGTCATGACATTGTATGAGAGGGGCCTCTTAGATTTATGGGATCCGGTGTCTAAGTATACTGGTTTTGATTTAAGTGTTTTAGGAGAACCTGTAACTATACACCACCTACTTACTCACTCCTCAGGTATCCCAGCTCTAGCATATGCTGAGGCCTTCATTAGAGGCTCTCTAGGACTAGACTCTAAATGGCTTCCCCTCTCGAGTCCTGAGGATGTCATAGCATTTATGAGCGGCTTTAATGAATGGATTGAGGATAGGCCTGGCTCTAAATTCTTCTACCTCAATGAAGGCTACGTTATCCTAGGTAAGATTATTGAGAGAGCCTCTGGGGTAAGCTATGAAGAGTATGTTAAGAAGAATATACTAGAACCTCTAGGTATGCATAGGAGTTATTTCAGGAGAGAAGATGTTGAGAGAGACTCTGATGTCGCTGTAGGCTACATAGTTGATAGGGAAGGTAAACTCATACCCAGTAAGTTCCCCTATGGAGTAACAGCTGATGGAGGACTCTTAAGTAACCCAATAGATATGGCTAGATACGTATCTATGCTCCTAAACTGGGGATTATATAAGGGTGTAGAGGTAATTAGTAGGAAGAGTATTGAGGCCATGGAGACCCCCCACATTAAGTTGCCTTATGAGAGTGTAACTGCAGACTACTATGGCTATGGGCTCATGATAAAAGCAGATTTCTACGGTAGGAAACTCGTAGGCCACGGAGGCTCTGTATTAACGTACACGGCATATATGGGCTACATTAGGGGAGATAATATTGGGGTAATACTCATGGCTAATAGCTCTGGATACCCGTTATCATTAATAGGCCAGTATATACTAGCACATTTAATAGGAGTAAATCCTGAGAGTATAGCCCCAATAAGAATTGAGAAAATTCTATCAAAGCTTTCAGGCAACTACGAGACGTTCAAGGGGACGCTAAGATTAACAGTAAAGAAGAAGCAGGGCACACTAATAATAGAGTATAAGGATAGATATGTTGAGGAGATAACGCCTCTAACACCACAAGTAATAGGAGATGACTACTCACTATTCCAAGCATACACACTAACAGGGAGAATACCAGTAGAGTTTAGGATTAAAGGGGATAGAGTAGAAATGATATATGAGAGGTATAAGCTAGTAAAAACAAGATAGTAGACATCAAATCATACCATCAAGGTAGTAATACTAAGTATCCTCCTCTAGTTAAGTACTATACGTCTATATAAACCATTTAATTATCTAAGCAAGGCATAGATATGGTTTAAGGGGTTAAGTATTTGTTTAGAGTTATAGGTAGATTACAGGTAGCTCCCCGAAGGTATACTAAGTATATTGTTAGATTCTCTACTAAATGGCCTGAGAATGCTGTGAGGCTCTACCTCGTATCAACCTTTACATCCCTCTTCCCTGGGAGGTTTGAGCTTAAGAGAGCTGGAGGAGAGGGATTCATTGATGTTTACTTATGGAGTGGAGTTTACCCATACTGGTTTTCTATCAACAGGTTTTAGGGGCTCGGAGGATCCTAATAGTGATTGGTGGGTTTGGGTTCATGATTTTGAAAATATTATTAGTGGTGTTATAAGTGGGGATTTGCCTGAGGATGGTGTTGGTTACTGGGATCTTTACCCTCATGATCACGAGTTGGCAGTTAAACTTGGGATGAACTGTGCTAGGATTGGTATTGAGTGGAGTAGGGTTTTTCCTAAGCCTACATATAATGTTAGAGTTGACTTTGAGAGAGATGATGCTGGCAATATAGTATCTATAGATGTCGACTATAAGGCTCTAGAAGAGCTAGATAGGACTGCTAATAAGGGAGCCTTAGAACGTTACCTTAGTATTCTTAGCGATTGGAGAGGGAGGGGCGGTAGAGTCATAATTAACCTTAACCACTTCACTCTACCCATATGGCTCCACGACCCTATAGCTGTTAGGCGGGAGGGACCGGGTAAGGCCCCATCGGGATGGCTTAGTAGCTTAGCAGTAGTAGAGTTTGCTAAGTATGCCACTTATATTGCTTGGAAGCTTGACGATCTCGTAGACTACTATAGTACACTGAATGAGCCTACTATAGTATATGTTGCCGGATACCTTAATGCCAAGTCTGGATTCCCTCCCGGGTATATTAACTTTGACTCTGCCCGAGAGGCTGCTAAGAATCTAGCTGAGGCTCACGCTAGAGCATATGAGGCTATTAAGAAGATATCAACGAAGCC
>JAUQQR010000014.1 GCA_030549835.1 Thermoproteota archaeon | reverse complement strand
GTTTAGTCTTTAATTCACCTCTCGTTAATTCTTTAATGATCGTTGATAAATGTAGATTAGAATTATATGAGGTGGATGTAGTTCTAGATATATAGGTATGGTATAGTAAGATATTAAGGCTTTTAGTAGAGTTTGTTAAGTTGAGGTGTTATTTGTGAGGATAGTCTACTTTACTCCTCTAAACCGGGAGATTCCTCGTTTAGGGTTGTATGTTAATGGTGTGGTTGTTGATCTTGTTGAGAGCTATAGGAGGCTTTATGGTGTAGAAGCTCCTCACTGGTTTTATGATTTAGGAGAATTTTTAGCTAATGAAAAGTATAGTTTTAGAATTGCTGAAGAAATCCTCTCTACGTACTCTAAATCAGCTCGTAGTAGCATAGGTGAGATATACGATTCTCAAAATATAATATATCATCCTATAACATCTAGAGATCAAAGAATTTTCTGTATTGCTTTAAACTATAAATCTCATGTTGAGGAGGTTGGGAGGCCTCCACCTGAGAAACCTTACATATTTTTAAAGCTTAAGAGTGCTCTAATAGGTCATAAGAGTCCTATCATAATACCTAGAATATCTACAGCTCCAGATCATGAAGTAGAGCTTGGAGTTGTAATTGGTAAGAAAGGTAAATACTTAAGTAGGAGAAATGCCTTAGAGTATGTTGCAGGATATACTATATTCAATGATGTTAGCTTTAGAGATTGGCAAATGAAATATCATCAAGGACTTGGAATTGATTGGCTTCACGCTAAGAGTTTAGATTCATCTACCCCTGTAGGGCCGTATTTAGTAACTAAGGATGAAATAAAAGATCCATACTCTCTCGAGCTTACCCTTAAAGTCAATGGAGAAACTAGACAGAGAGGATACACTTCAGAAATGATATTTACTATTGAAGAGATTATTGAAGCTATATCGCAAGGCATAAGAATACTACCGGGAGATCTAATAGCAACTGGAACACCGGCAGGAGTAGGTCATACTAAACGTTTATATCTAAAGGAAGGCGATGTAATTGATGCAGAAATAGCAAAAATCGGAGTTCTAACAAACCCGGTAATAAGAGAAGTTTCTGAGGAGTAAATACTATAATTTACAAATTTCCCAGATGCTAGGGTATAATAATTACTGCTCTGAGACCTATTTAAATATAGGTTTAAGTATTAATAATTCAATATGTAGAGGTGGTTGTTTATGCCCCTATCTACTATTAAAGATATATCTCTAGCCTATGGATTAAACTTTTACTCTATTGATAAACCTTTGAGAGACGTTTTAAGATTTTATATTGGAAGAGAACCAGATTTATACTATATTGGTGCTTTTAGCGGAACGGATATCTATGAGGCTGCTTATAGAGTTGATCAGCTTAGTAAACCCGCTCTTATAACGTGGAGTATTAAAGGTGATAGAGTTGATACTGTATGGCTTGATTCTTTTGAAAGAATTATTATTGAAAAACTAATATTAGACTATGGAGCTAATAGATTCCCATTTAATGGTGGGAGTTGGCATGAACACTTCGCCTCTATAAATCTAATAGGAGATCCTGGAGTAGGCTGTATATTGACTATAAGTATTCAAACAGCATATACACTTTATAAGTATGGTGGAGATCCTATTAGGGGGTATTATAGGAATTTATCTGGCCTCTCTAAGCCATTAATGATAGGAGCTACATGGTTTACAGAAATACAAGGTGGGAGTGATCTTGGAGCTAACACTACTATAGCTGATCGAGTTAATGGGGTTTGGAGGCTTAACGGCTATAAGTATTTTGCTAGTGGAGCAGGATTAGCTGATATTGCACTAGTAACAGCACGTAGTCCAGGGGCTCCTAAAGGAGCAAAAGGGATATCACTCTTCGCAGTACCAAGACTTAGAAGTGATGGGAAGCTTAATTTCTATGTTAGGAGGCTTAAGGTTAAAAGTGGGACTGTAAGTGTTCCTACAGGTGAGGTTGAGCTTATTGATAGTGATGGTTATATTATTGGAGAGCCCAGTAAAGGTATATATTATGCTCTTGAAAGCCTAATGGTATCTAGGCTAAGTAACTCTCATGGGGCTATTGGTATAAGTAGAAAGGCATACTTTGAAGCTCTACTATATGCATTAGAGAGAAAAGCTTTCGGTAAAAGACTCGTAGACCATCTACTAGTTCAGAGAGATTTATTAGAAATGGAGTCTCTCATAGAGGCTGGACTTATTCTAGTACATAAAGCTACTAGAGAGTTTGAAGAATCTAAGAATGATACACCTCCATATACAAGCACATACCATTACGCAAGACTACTAACACATATAGCAAAGAATATAACAGCTGAAATAGCTAGTAGAGTAACACAGCTTGCAATGGAGCTCTTTGGGGGAGTAGGATTCTTAAGCGAGTATCCAGTAGAGAGATGGCATAGAGAAGCATTAATAACCCCTATATGGGAGGGAACATCTAATATACAAGCTCTAGATATGCTAGAAGTTATAGCTAAGAAAGGAGCACATGAGACTCTTATAAGTGATATGAGAGAGAAAGTTAAGGATACTATAGACCCTGAAGTATCTAGGAGAGCTTTAAAAGCTATAGAAGAGACAATATCATCGCTAGCATTTAAAGATCCAAGCTTAGTAGAATATGAGGCTAAAGACACCCTAGACACTCTTGGGTATGCAATATCTGTAATCCTCCTAGAAAACCTAGCCTCACATATAGGAGAGAGAAGGTATAGTAACATAGCTAAAGTAATATTAGATCGTATGATAGATAAAAAACCCATACCAAGACTTAAACAAAGCGATATAATTGAGATTATAGGAATTGGAACAATAACCATATAGTATAACCACGACTTCACTAAATTAGAGAATATTTCTCTAAGTTTTTAATACTAACTAATAATTCAAACTCTAAGATCTACATCTTCTACGTAACTATAATTATTATTTTGGCTTCTCTTCTATATAGATTTAGGGTTTGTGCTTGAGACCTTATGTTATAATATTCTCTACTGAGACTATTGATGGTAGGATTGCTAGTAGGACTGGGTATTCTAAGCTGAGCTGTTTTGAGGATCTCAAGCTTCTTCACTCTTTTAGAGCTCATAGCGATGGGGTTATGGTTGGTGCTAATACGGTTATCCTAGATAATCCTAGTCTTACTGTCAGGTTTTCCCACGGCTCTAGCTCTTTTAGGATTGTTGTTGATCCTAGTCTTAGGGTTCCTCCTAATTCTAAAATATTTGATACTCCAGGCCGCGGAGTCTTAGTTACTCTTGAGACGTGGAGTTTAGAGAATCTTAGAGATTATATTATACGTGGGGTTATAGTAGTTAAAGCTGGATTAGATAGATTAGATTTGAGAAAAGCCTTAGTAGAGCTGCACAAGCTTGGAGTTAAGAGATTGTTAGTAGAGGGAGGCGGTATACTTAACTGTACATTACTAGCTGAAGGTCTAGTTGATGAAGTTCACATTACTATAGCCCCTTATATTTTCGGGTCGGGTGTTTCACTAGCATCATGTAAGGCATTTGATGGAGAAACTAGTAGAGTAGAGCTTGCACTTATAAGTTATAAAGAGGTGTGTCCAGGATGGGTTCATCTAGCATATAAGGTTCTAAGACCTAAAACAATAAAGGCATGAATCCAGTCTAAAATTCAAGTATTTGTGGTAGGTGATGTTTTATCCTCCTCTAGATGCTTTCTTAGAGTAGCAAGCTTTCTCCTAAAATCTACGATACTAGTTACTACATCATTATACTTTAATTGTAGTAGCTCTTTTATATCTCTCCTTAGATATCTATAATCTAATAGTATATATACTGCCTTATCTTCTGGTGATCTAATAGCTCTTCCTAATGCTTGTTTTACTCTAATTATTGTTGATATTAGGTAGACTAATTCTCTAGCATCTTTCTCCTTCATTCTATTAAGTAGTACTTCTAAGTGTTTCTTAGTGTAATCGTCAGGTTGTGGAAAAGGTAATCCTACTACTATTACAGTATGGAGTACATTCTCACCTTCATAGTCTATAAATTCAACACCTTCAACTAGCTTTCCTCCTGCAACAGCATTTACTAGGAGATTCTTCTCCTCCATTATACTAGCCTCTACCTCACCTAAACTGGTGCCTGGACCCTCAATTATTATGTTTAAGTCTTTAGGCACTCTCTCTACTATACTATTCATAACTTCATAGCTAGGATATACTACTAACTTAACCCCCTCTAGTGCTCTAGCTATTTCCACAATATACTCTGCTATTTTACTATATGTTAGTACACCTCTCTCAACATATCTTGTTGTAACATCAGATGCTACTATTGTATATATATTTGATTTAGGCATTACTGGTCCGTAGAGGAGTTCTATATCAACTGATGTAGATTCTCTTTTAACACCTAAATGTACGCCTAGAAAATCTCCTGGAGGTATAGTACCACTAAGCATAATTACAGCCTTAGCCTCAGATAGAGGATCTTTAACAGTTAATGCTGGATCTAGAGGTGTAGATACTAGTGTTATATCATCACCTTCTCTTATAGCGAACAATGTATAATTCTGATCTACTAGTGTTTGAGCCCATCTTACAACCTTACTTAATGCTAGGCTAACTCTAATATTACCACTAACTAAAGCTTCAAGTATAAGCCTCTCTCTAATTACACGCTCGATATCAGCTAGAATTTTAGGATCCCCTAGTACTTTTAATATCCTAAACTTATCAATAACTCTAAAACCTTTCCACTTAAACCTCCTATATTCTCCGAGGTCTCTAACTAAATCTTCGAGAATTTCGGCTACACTATCACCACTAGATACATACTTTTTAATCTCCTGGATAGAAGACTGTATATCTTGAATTGTAACTCTAGACTCTAGCATACTGTGAGCTCCTAGAAGACTATGAGCCTCATCTACTACAATAATAAAGTCCCTGTACGAGAATTCAGGGAAAACCTCTGAGAATATATCCTTACGGAAAACGTAGGGATAAGTCGTAATAATAAACTGCGAGTCTGAGACCCTAGAGAGTAGAGTAAAGAAAGGGCATATGCCGAAATACTTAGCTAAATCAATAGATATTCTCACAGCATGCGGTAAAGGGTAGTTTGAGATGAATCTCTCTACATCACCACCATTAACACTACCGAGGCTCATATAGTACTTGCAGAGCCTTCTAATCCTTAGGATAGCACAATTACTCCAGAAATCCTCATGAGATAATGGTGGCTGACTAGGCTTATACATTAGAGGGCAAGATCTCCTAGCAGAGAATAAGAATGTAAGCCTAGCCTTAAACAACCTCAACTCTCTAATAACCGGGTCAATCTCATTAACAGTCCTAACAGCATATAATACACGCTCAGCCCCACCAAGAAGAAGACCATATATAACTGCAGCAGTCTTACCATAACCAGTAGGAGCTTTAATAATAAGAACACCACCACTCCTAACAGTACTAGAAACAGCCTCAGCAAGCTCCCTCTGTCCCCTACGGAAACTACTATAAGGGAATATAGAATCCAAGAAACCCCCCAATTAAAGCATACATAGCGAATGATAAAAATTCATCCATGATAATTAATCATAACTAAAGTATTCAACTAGCGATTTCACTTATTTCGAAGCTTTAGCCTTCCTACCACACTTCTTCTCCTTCTCTTTTACTCCACTCTTAGACTCTTGACTCAACTCATCACCACCATGAAGTTCTAAATTATACCTAGATTTATAAAGGTAGATAGATCATAGTACCACCTTAACTTAGCATGTCTAGAAAAATATAAATTTATATTAGTCTTTAATAGTTTTAAAGGCATTGATATGCTAGCAGGATATATTTATGCCTGGTGCTATCGAAGTCTGCATTAAGGTTTATAATAGTGACTGTCCTTTAATCCGGTTTCTCAAAAGTAATCGTATTAAGGTAGAGTTTTATAATGTATATGTTAGCTCAACTGGTACTAGACACTTTCTTGAAGTTGGCGAGAGTAGCAAGATCATAGCTAGATATGCTAAGGTTAACGGCTTAGCATTCAAACTTGTAGATAAGCGTAGAGGACTAGTCTGGATTGAGAATTCAAGTCCTTGCACAGTCTGTAGAACTATTGATAAACTAAAGTTCATGATTTTAAGCTTTAAACTAAGCGATGACCTCAACCCGGTATACGCTATACTAGCACCATATAAAGTGAGAGTTAACAAGTTAACTGCTCAGCTTAGAGAGAATAACATAGACTTCGAGGTGATATGCATGCAATCATATTCAAATATGAGAAACCTAACCACAAAACAAGTAAGAGTACTACTAGTAGCTTATAAAATGGGATTCTTTGAAGTACCAAAGAAAGCAAACTTAGAAGATTTATCTAAATTTCTAGGCATAAAACCCTCAACTCTAGACGAGATATTGAGGAGAGCAATCAAGAAACTAATAGAATCCCAGCTATCCTCCGTGAAGTAATCTATCACGTGATTATACCGCTTCCTAGAAGCTTTCTAAGAATAACTATATCTAGGATTAATCAGCAACACGTATCTTTAATGAAGTGTTAAGTATACTCTGAATCATAGAGAAACACATAGAATAATAAGTCCACTCATTACCTACTATAGACTGTTATTCCTAGAATCTCTATAGCCATTGTAAAGTCTAAATCATTTCTCCCTACTCCATAGTAGGGGTCTATTATAGCTATCGCTAAGTAAACCTCACGTGTTTCCCCTGGTGGTATGAATAAGGCTAAACTTATACTTGTATATCCCTTCTTAGGTAGCCATGTATCTTCTAGAGATGCAAGCTCAAAATACAGGACGTCTTTGGAATCCACAATACTCCAGTCTTCCCTAATAGCCATAACTCTTAGTAGAGGGAGTTGAACCTCATCTGTACAGTAAAAATCTCCACCTTCACTATCATGGAAATATATTCTCAAGAAAACCTGCATGCCGGCATAAATTTTAGGATCGAGCTTCACATTACGTAACTTAAATGCGAAACCCCACTCAGTATCCCTAATTATCTGATTTGAGCTAATGATAGCTGAGTAGTCGAGAAACACTCCTAGCCTCCCTCCATCCTCATCAACAAAGCATTGAACTTGGGGAGGATTATATGAGCCATAGTTGTAGTCTTCAGTGCTAAATATAAGCTCTCCAACCCCATTCCCATCAGTATCAGCTACTATAACGAATGGATCATAGCTTGATATCCTTGAATTTGATGGAGTACGCTCAAAGACCTTAATGCTCTCAGCAGAGCCTTTGAGATCTATTTTTGATGATCTAATATCACCATAGTAGTACATGCCTATAGCGTCACTTAGATTACTATGCGTAGCATATACACTAATAGCTCTATCTCTACTAGTATATCTAAATTCGAAGTCTTGAGCTGGCTGGAAGCCTTCTATCTTAACTCTATAAAATTTGTTATCAGAAAATACTGTTAATAGCATGTTAAACTTACTTTTATCGCCAGGCTTGAACCCTATAATAGCATTACTAAATGATAGAGATTTACCTATAAAATCCAAGTCTACGAGCCGGTAGTAGTACCGGTTTCTACCATCATAGGAGCTTACTCCAACTTGAGGGTAATTATTGTTAAAGTAGTCTGGAAATCTCGGCTCAAAGTATTCAGAGTTTAGAATATCCTCTAGGAATACTATCCTCTGCATTACTGTAATAGCCTTAATTACGGTATCCTCTAGGCTACTCCTCCCGATGACTGGATGTACTACTCCTCTATCTGACAGCATTATAGGAGCTACTCTCATATAGTTAGGGATTAAATCTGGATTCAATAGTACTAATGCTGATTCTCCAGGGTTTAGTATTAGCGGCTCCTCTTCAACCAGTATACTACCAGGATATCTTATAATAGCTGTTATAGGCTTACCACTACCTGGAGTATAGTCTGTTAGGTTTACCATGAATTGTAGAGTATTACTCTTAGTGTCTACTATGCCTATTAACCTTATAGTTACTGATACTGTACCAGTATTATTAGCCCAGAATCCTGGGAATCTAGGATCGAATGGTGATAGCCATGATACTATAATCTTCTCAGCTAGCCTCTCAGCCTGGAATGACCCTATATCTATCTGCCTCCTAGCTAGGCTACCCTGTGTAGCTATTAATTGTAGTACGAGGGGTATGAGTATTATGAGTATAACTAGTAGTACTATGAGTCCTCCAATAATCTCAGCCTGGCCTCTCCTAAGCTTCAACCCTAACCCTAATAGGTATATTGTCTTTAAGGCTATTGTAATGTCTATTAAAGTCTAATACTGCATGCCTGAATAACTATTATAATATTGTTATCCCAGGCATACTATATTGGAGGATTAAGCCTTGAGGGGGGCATCAGAGCCTATAGCTGTTATTATGATGGTTGGCTTAACCATTATCTTAGGACTCTTACTTCTTTCATTCTTTAACTCAAGCTATATTAAGGTTAGTAGTGAAAGAGGTAAACTAGAGTACATTAATAGTGTCAAAACAAGTCTAGACGTCATAGTAGTATATAGTAACTCTAGCCGAGACAGTTATAGCTATGTATTAAACATCCTAAATATAGGGCCTAGCAGGTTAACATTCTGGGTAGCCTTTGGAGTAGGTGGTATTAGAGATCCTGGAGTACCGGTAGTAACTAGTACTGATAATATAGAAGTTTATACTATCAAATCATATAATGGCATAATAGACTTAAATGAGTGCCCAGGTAACCCTATAGTGTGTACCCAGATACTAGGATTACTAGACTCTAATAACGTATACACTCCTGATGAAATAAAACTAACTGAGCTAGGAACACAGACAAAAGTGAAACTTAAAGGATTTAAGAGAATAGAATTAAATAGTAGAGAGTCAAAGCTACTATATGTAAAAATTAATAAACCCCTCGAGTATAGCGAGTGGCCTCTCATACTAATAATGGGTAATTATAATGAAAGATACTACGTAATATCAGCATATAAACTACCAAGATAAATTCTCCACTCCTCCTAGACGCTCATAGAGTTTAACGTTATAAATTCTAGGCTGCGATGAAATTGACACCTATCCTCTTCAGTCTAAGGTAGATGGTAGCTTATCGTTTATACGTCAATAGTGCTTTAAAAGGTTTACGGATTATCTAGAAGCCTAGAGATAATAAGAAATATTGAGAGGGTGGAAGGGCTATAATGGTAGCTGGCTTCTATCAGCGTAGTGTACAGTATAATACTTGGGGTTTAAAGCCTCTTTTATAATATTAAATGCTTTCCATGGATCAGTATGAGCCCCACATGTATAAATATCTACTGTAGCATAGTTATATTCGAGCCATGTGTGGATAGCTATATGACTCTCTAATATTAAGGCTAAGACTGATACACCACCCTTTCTTCCCTGGAACTTCCAAGAATGTATTTCATGTAGTGTTGCTCCAGATTCTTTAACTGCCTTCACAATTATTGATTTTAAAGCTTCTTCATTGCTAGCAATATCTAAGTTTATTCCATAGAAGTTTCCATATACGTGTTTCCCAATAATTACATCTTTTCTATTTTGTTCCTCCTCTCCCGTCATCTCCAGGTTCAAACCCTCTCTCTATGCTAGAATCTTGAAGTCTTAGGTTAATAAGCGTAAGTCCTTTACTTGAAGTTACATCTAATGTCTCTCTCTATGTCCTTCTCCTCTTATTTCAGCTATACAATGATCTCCAATTTCAGTTAATATATCTAAGGCTGTAGAGACAGCGTCAGGATTACCTGGGCATGCATATACTAGTGTATTACCTATTATGAAAGCCTCTGTTCTACTCAAGAGGGCTCTAGCCCCTATCTTAGCATAACTCCTCCTCCTATGCTCTTCTCCTAATCCAGGCACAGTTTTTGACGCTATTGGTTTTAGAGCCTCAATTGTAATATCTCTTCTGCTAACACCAGTCCCTCCCGTAACTAGTACTATATCTGCTTCTCTTACTGCTTCTAGAACAGTAGCCCTAATCTCACTAATACTATTGGGTACTATTCTTGAGGCTACAATATGGAATAATCCTTTAACTTTCTCTTCTACTAGGCCAGTAATCTCGTCTCTCTTCTCCCCCCTATAGACAGAGTCACTTGTAATAATTAGAGCTAATCTAATCATTATAGTTTACCATTTAATAATAGAGGCTAAGAGTTAATTAAATTATCTTCCCAGACAATGCTATAGCTACTAGGATAGAGTAGAAGCCTGCTGTTACAGGATCAGTATTTAATGTAATAGTATAGAGCTCAATACCTTTAACCTTAGATGATAGTATTACGTCTTTAAACTCCTGCTCTTCAACAGTAGTTGTAAAAACTAAGGCTTTAACCCCCCTCGGGAGGTCTAGAATAGCCTCTAATGGTATAGGTTGAATATTATTAGAAGCTTTACAGTAGTATGCTCCAGGCTTAGTTGATGGAGTATAAGCTATAACATCATATACCCTACTCTCCCCTATTATATCAGAGTATCTCTCATATATCCATTTTAAAGCGTCACTCAACTCTCTAATCTCTCTCCTAATCCTCTCATCTCTAAGCCCCATAAGCTTAGGGATACTCTTTAAAGCTATTACTGATGAAGCTAGTAGAGGGTACCTAGATGGTACTACTACTCTCTCTACACCTCTCAACTTAGCTCTCTCCTCATAAGCTTCATGTTGCTGGGGAGCTACTAGTATAGATCTAACTCCTAGTAGGGATGCAGTTATAACAGTATTTAATGCTCTTACATCTCTATGCTCGATAGAAAATACTATGACCTTATTATGCTCAACATATGGTAGGATGTGTATTGAGGCTTCAGTAGTAGATGCTATTCTAACCTTATAACCTGAGTGCAGTGCTCCAATATAGGATATATATGCTGGAGGCTCCGCTCCCCTAGAGTATACTATTAGATCATCATCTGATACCTCAATACTTATATTTTCAGTACTCTTTAAGACCTCAATATATTCTGCTTGTAGACTAGACGATAGCATATTCTAGCGCCTTACAGCAGCTACATTTAGAAGTATCTGGCTCTCCTCTTAGGTGGGGTATGAGCTCATATAGTAGTTTACGAGCTCTCTCAATATTACTAGCCATTACCCTAGATACCTCCTCGGCAGTTACAGGTCTCTCAGCCCAAACATCATAATCTGTTACCATTGCTAGAGTAGCGTAGCATAGCTGAGCTTCACAAGCTAGATTCACTTCTGGCACTAGAGTCATACCTATAATATCTGCTTTGAACACATCTTTCCATACTCTACTCTCAGCTTTAGTAGAGAATCTAGGCCCCTCAATACAGACATATGTCCCAGAAGCATGTATAGTGTATCCTAGCTTAGAGCTAACACCTATAATCTTCTCTCTTAGATCCTCACAAAACGGGTCTGCCATGCTAACATGAACAGTGACTGGTCCATCGAAAAACGTATAATTCCTCCTATTCTTAGTCATATCAATAAACTGATCTGGAACAACGAAATCACCAGGCTTATAATCCCATCTTAAACTACCAATAGCAGAAACACTTATAACCCATTTAACTCCTAGAGCTTTTAAAGCCCATATATTGGCCCTATAGTTTATAGAGTGTGGAGGTATCCTATGCCCCCTACCATGTCTAGGTAAGAATGCTACCTTAACACTACTAATATCGCCTACAATAATATAATCTGATGTTGGCCCATAAGGTGTATCAATTTTAACCTCAACAGGATTCTCTATAATACCCGGATCATAGAGTCCAGAGCCCCCAATAATACCTACATGAGCCCTAACCTCAGGCTTAATAATCTGGAAGACCATAACCCAACACCCGCTATACTAGAGAGATACTTAGGAGAAATTAAGCTTAACTAAAATAAACCTCAATTATAGAAATTGACTTGGAGGATTCAAAGAGAATTGGGGTATAAGCAGGTTATAGTATTAAGGAGAGATATAAATATGAGTAGGGGGAAAGCGGCAGCTCAAGCAGCACATGCTAGTGTCGAGGCGGTAATGATAATAGTAAGATCTGGGAAGAGAGAGTGGAAGCACTGGCTCGAGGAGTGGCTGAGAGAAGGACAAATGAAGGTAGTATTAAGAGTAGACTCTGAGAATGAGCTAGTAAAGATATACAGTGAGGCTATTAGTAGCGGAATGCCAGCATCAATAATTAGAGATGCAGGTAAAACACAGCTACTACCAGGGACTCTAACAGCTGTAGCTATAGGACCGGCTCCTGAGGAGTTAATAGATAAGATTACAGGACACCTCAAGCTATACTAGAGATAATATTGTAAGCCTATAGTCTCATATTTTAGGATTCACTATATACCATTAATGTGGAGAGGTGCTGTTATCTATTGATATTCTTGAACTCTTATGGGGCTTAGAAGAGAGGATGTATGATTTTGAGCTTCTAAAAGCTACCATGAGGTCTCCCAGCTATTTTAGAGTTTTTGAGGTTAAGTCTAGTGAATGGTTTATGGGTTCAAAGTGGAGTATATATCTTGTGGGGAAGTACTGTATATCTACATTTAATGCTCTAGCTAAGCTATCTAGAGTCTTAAAGTCTGAGAGGTATAGCTATGCTGGCTTAAAGGACGCCTATAGTATTAGCTATCAGTACGTCTCATTTATTAACCCTAGAGTATCGCCTAGCTATATAAATTTAGGAGATGTCAGAGCATGGCTTATTGGTAGAGGCTCAATTATTAGGCCTGGCTCTCATACTGGCAACATATTTAGGATAACACTAGAGGTTGATGATCCAGATAAAGTAGCGTATAACTTATCACGAGTTAAATTAATACCATCATTCTATGGCCCACAGAGATTTGGGGTAGAGAGACCATCAACACACATGTATGGATTAGCACTAGCTAGAATGGAACCAGGACTCCTAGCCAGGGAATTCAAGTACAGATACCCTGGAGAAGACATAGATACACTATCAATCGAAGAGAAACTCCTACAAGAAGCTAGAACAGAGATAAACCCGTGGATACTAGTAGATGAAAGCCCCAGAATATACACTGAAGCCCTACAAGCATACTTATACAATAGAGCTTTATCGAGAGCTCTAAGAAGTAGAAAAATAGACCAAATAAGAGAATCAATAGTAACAATAAGATACTGCAACGAAACCATAAGCATACCAGCAGTTAGACTCCCATCAAGAGAACTAGTAGAGAAGGAGACACAATGGGCTAAAATAGTCAAGAGTATATGCTTAGAAGAAGGTATTAACATAAAACAACTAAAAACACTAGAACCAAGCCTAAGACCAATATACTACCCCATTAAACTAAGAAGCACCGCCATTAAAGATAATACCATAACATTCACAATATGCCTCCCACCATCAGCATACGCAACAATACTACTAAGAGAGATAGTAGAACTAGAAACAGTAAATAAATGCAAACCAAACAAGTGAAAAACACCAACACCCACCTAGAAACTCAAACCTCTCCAATAAATCTCCATCCTACCCCCTTTAAGAAGATACTTAAGCTCATTCTCACATCTTAAGTTCCCCCTAGAGACATCTCCATCGCCTTATATATATAAGTCCCTTCATTGGGGAGATCAAGTACTTTCTACCAATTACCAGTTGTAGCTTAAATACTCAACGCTACTATTTAACTCCGCTATGTTCTCACCCAGGTTATTTGATACTCAAATAGCCGTTTCCCATCCTAGGTTTTTAGGATGGGTTGTGCCTCCTGCCCCGCACTTCGCAGTGGCTACCTAGCCACTCTACGCGGGGGTCGTAGACATTCTTCGAGCTTAACGGCATAAGGGTTCACATCTAGTTTTTATTCCTAGGATAGGATGAGAGAATAAATCTTATAAACATTACCTCCCTAGTAAAGTAGTACTTCTCCAAAAATCCTACAAAAACCCTTATAAACCTAACTCACCAAAACAGCCGTCAACCCTCTACAACACTGTCTTTATTACCTGACCTATATATGTGACTTTCGCTAGTACGGCTCTACCGGATCCTCTACTAGTTTAGTAGTATTGAGAAATGTTTAGAACCATTAGATGACTAGTTCTACGCTTGGTGGTGGATAGTGAGGAGGTGGAATTGTGGCTTATGTGGACAGGATGTTGTTGAAGGCCAGAGATTTACGTTTATTGGCAGTATAGGGGCTGTCCATGTAGAGTGTCTACTAGAGTCATATACTAGACAGTTAGATAAGAGGGATTTGATAGCGCTACTTGATGCTAATGAAGTCTTACTATATGCTATAATTAGGTTTAAAGAGGCTGAGAGGATAGCTAGTGGTGAAGTTAAAAGTATATTGTCTGAGGCTAGGAGAGAGATTGAGAAGATAGCTGGTAGAATAGCGTTAATGCTAGGGCAATTGAGTACGTAATGAGATATATCTATGCTATGTTTCTTTAACTGCTATAATATAATATGATAATTTATCTTCACCTCTCTCTAGGATTCTAAATCTTTTACTGGTTTCATTTATAACATTCTCCTTAGACTCTCTCAATAGCTTTAAGCTATGTATAGCCCTAGTTAGTATATGTGGGTTTAAGTCAATCACTATTAGTATACCGTTGCTCTTTAGTGTTCTCCAATGCTCACTAATAGCTAGATCTACGCGGTCAATATGGTGCATTGTAGTATGGTTTATGGCATAGTCAAAGAAATCATTAGGATAATGTAGATTCCTTAAGTCACCCCTCTCAATAACTAAAACACCCTTCTCAATATAACTCCTATAGGCTATCTTAGCTAGAGAAACCTGGGGACCACCAATATCTACACTATAAACAATCCCGCCGAGCCTAGTAGCAAATCTGAGAACAATGCCTAGATTAGCGCCGAAACCTGTAGCAGCCTCTAGAATCACGGGTTTAGGCTTAGTAATATACATAGAGTAGAGTCTACTACCGCCAGCAAGCCTATCAATAATAGACCCTAAACCTTTAATAGTATACTCTAAGACTAGAGACACGTCAATAACCCTAGGTTAGGATATTAAAGCAGAGATTAATACAGGAGTATATGCTTCTATAGCTGTAACAGTAGAAGTAGTCTAATGCAACTGTTTTTGAATTTTATAGCTGTCTATATTAGTTTATATCATTGAAGATTATAATCCATATCTACCTATTCTTAATGCTGAGAGCTACCTGGTGAGAGAGTAGAGAGCTTATAAATAGAAGCTCTCCCCTAGGGTGACTCTCTATGAATACTCAAAATGTGGTGTGCCTAGGGGTCACCTGAACGCTCTTAAGCCCGATGAAAACCCGAATAAGATGCAGGGGAACAAAAATGAGGCATGAAGCCATATAAGAGCTGAACCCCCTAAAGCGAGTAAGAGTAGATTTATGTGGATAAACTTAATAAGGCCTGGCATCTAAATAATATGTAGTGAGTTTAGGAGAGTGAGCCGGATGTCGGTATCTAGAAGAGATTTTCTTAGGGGGCTTATTGGTGGTCTCATACTTGGTGGTGCTGCTACAGCTCTCGGCTTATATGTCGCAGCTCCTGAATGGTTTAGAAGGCGTTTTGTAGAGAAGCCTGTCACTGAAGTAGAGCGTGTTCCAGCAAGGCCTTTAAAAATTGGCTTACAGTTCATGACCAGGGGTGGAGGAGCGCCCTGGGGCGATCCTACATTTAAGGGGGCTATGTTAGCTGTAGAGGAGATTAATGCTGCTGGCGGTATTCTCGGTAGAAGAATTGAGCCTGTGATCAAGGATGAGACTTCGCCTGATGAGACTGTTAGAGAATATAAGGCGATGATAGGTGAGGGGATAGAGTTTTATGTTGGTTTGATAAGCTCATCCAACACCCCAGCCGTAGCTCCTGTAGCTGAGGAGGCAGGCATAATATCATTCTTTGTAGATGGATGCACAGATATACTATTTGAGAAGACCGTGCCAGACCCTAAGTTTTCCTTTAGGATTACAAATATACAGTCAGCTGACGGAGTTACAGCTGCACTAGGAGCTATAAAATTCTTTAACTTAATGGAGAAGGATAAAGTTAGAATTGCACATATTCATCCAGACTACGCGTACGGTAGGAATGCTCATGCTCATATGCAGATAGTATTCGAGAAAGTCCTGGGTAGAGATAGGGTTGAAGTAGTAGAGGAGTTCTGGCCCGGGCTCTTTAGGGTAACAGACTTTGGACCATTCATAACGAAGATGATGGCTGGCCGCACAGATATCGTAGCTACATCTCTATGGGCTATGGACTTTATAAACTTCTATAAGCAAGCTTTAGCCTATGGCCTCTTTAAGGTTGCGAAAGTGGTATCTACCATTAGTCATGGTATAGCACCTCACCTCGTAGAGTCAGATTATCCTGAAGGATTCGTAGCCGGTGTTCACGCTAACTACTACTTCCTATATCCAGAACATGAAAGCTATCCTCTTAACAAAATCTTTGTTGAGAATTACCGTAAGAGGTGGGGAGAGTATCCAACTAATGGTAGTGAGGGGGCATATACAGCAGTATATCTGTATAAGGCTGCTGTTGAGAGAGCATATGGAGCTTTAGGTAGATGGCCTGAGGCTGATGAGCTAATAAAGTTTATTGAAGGAGCATCTATATATGGGCCTGCTGGCATACTAACTATTAGAGCTAGGAGACCAAATAAGCATCAGGGGTATAAGAATGCTATAGTTGGGATAAGTAAAGTGGATCCACGTTATGGATTCAATATCTTAGCTAACCCTCTAAGAATACCTATAGAGAGGATAACAGTCCCAGAAGGTTGGGAGGGTCGAGAAGATCCTACCATGGCCTATAACTGGATTAGAGAGACTTGGAGGGAAGGAGAGCTTCCAGTATAAATTAATGTAAGTGAGGATAGTTGAGCTTAGACACTTTAGCTAGGTATATCTTAGATACTTTTTTCTTCGCGTCTCTCATATCTCTAATAGTTTCAGGTTTAAATATAATATATGGTGTAATGAGGATAGTAAACCTAGCTCACGCCTCACTCTTCACTTTAGGAGCCTATACTGTAGCATGGATTACAGCAAACTATATTGTTAAAATATTTGGTAGTAACCTAATACTTCTACTAGTTCTCCCTCTAACTATAGCTGTTATAGTCACAGTTCTAGTCTCACTAGTCATGGTCACTCCCCTGCTAAGATACTCCTATGGGAAGGGAGATGCATTCCAACTAATTGTTACATTCGCCTTGCTAATAATCTTTGAGGAATTATTCCAAATAGTATGGGGGAGGATGCCTCTAGCAGCTAATGATGCTTTCTTCGCTATGGGTACAGTTAACTTATTTGGCTCACCCTACCCTCTATATAAAGTCTTCGTAATTATTGTAGCATTCCTCATAATACTAGCATTATGGCTTTTAACTTATAGGACTTATCTCGGCTTACTGCTAAGAGCTACATCTATGGACTCTGAGATGGTACAAGCTCTAGGAGCTAATGTTATTAGATTAATAGTAGTAGCTATAATTACAGCCTCTCTCCTAGCAGGATTAGGCGGTGCCCTCTACGTCCCTACAGCATCTGTAGCCCTAGGCTTATCACTAGATGTCTTAATTGTAGCCTTTGTAGGCTTAGTCATAGGGGGCCTCGGTAGTTTTATAGGCTCTCTCATTGGAGCTCTTATAGTGAGCATATTCAGAACACTCTCGATATACTTCTTCCCAGAGTTAGAGCTCGTCATACTATTTACTGTAGCCCTCATAGTCTTAATCTTTAAGCCTGAAGGTATTGGAGGGGGTAAGGGTTGGTGAGAAGAGAGATCGGCAATAATATTAGATCTATAGTCATAGTGGCGGTAATAGCTGGACTACTATATCCAGTGATAAGTAGTATTATGCCAGGTTGGGAGGTTATGCTAACATATGGTATAATATTAGCTATAGCTGCTCTAGGCTTTAACCTCTTATTCAATTATACTGGCCTCCTAAGCTTTGGCCACGCTGCATTCGTTGGACTAGGAGCTTATGCTGTAGGCTTATCAGTAAAATATATTGGTCTTAGAATACTTGAAGTACAAGTACTCATTGGTGTCTTACTATCAGCTCTTCTAGCATTAATAGTAGGATTTATTGCCGTAAGGTATAGGGGTATATTCTTCGCTATCCTAATGCTCGTTACAGCTCAAATACTCTGGGGGTTCTACGTAAAGTTCTACCATATAACAGGGGGTACTGATGGAATTAGGATTCCAAGACCTACACTATTCTTTATCTACGATACTACTGGTCTAGGATATCATGCCTTTAACATGGTGTACCACTACTATGCTCTACTATGGTTTACGGTATTAGCGATTATTATGTGGTATATAGTCAACTCACCATTTGGTTATACTTTAAGAGTTATAAAAGATGCTGAGACTAGAGCTGTAGCATTAGGTGTTAACGTGAATAGGTATAGGCTACTAGCTCTAGTGATATCTGCTATCTACGCTGGAATAGCTGGCGCTCTCTACGCGCCAATAAATAGGCTAGTCACACCAGATCTAGCATACTGGACTCTATCAGGTAAAATTGTCTTTATGAGTATACTCGGGGGGACAATGTATTTCTTAGGTCCTATAATCGGTGCTCTTACCTACGTCTACCTCGAGACTATAGCTCAACGCATAACAATCCACTGGTACTTAATACTAGGTATTACTATTATAGCTATAATGTTTTTCATGCCTAGAGGTCTACTAGGATTAACTGAGCTAGAAGGATTCAAGAAGATGGCTAGATTATTTAGTGCTCTACGCCTTCAGTTTAAATTCTAGGTGGTATCTATGAATACTGAAACTCCCCTCTTAGAAGTATCCAACCTGCGTAAGTATTTTGGCGGAGTTAGAGCTGTAGATGGAGTATCTTTCAGAGTATATGAGGGTGAACTAATCTTCCTAATAGGGCCTAATGGCGCCGGGAAGACAACTCTAGTAAACCTAGTTAGTGGCTACCTTAAGCCAGACTCGGGCTTAATAGCCTTTAATGGTAGAGATATTAGTAGGCTAGATATGGCAAGTAGAGTAAAGCTTGGTATTGCTAGAAGCTTTCAATTTGTAAATGTCTCCTGGAGTATTTCCCTCCTAGAGAATATTGCTATCGCGATAGCTTCAAGGAGAGGTATAAATTTGAGTATGCTTAGATCTCTCGAGTCTCACACTGATGTGATAGAGGAGGCTATACAATTAGCTAAGCTCGTGGGGCTAGAGAAGAATCTCGATAAGCTACCCTTGGAGGTATCACAAGGTGATAGGAAGATATTAGATGTTGTAATGACATTAGCTCTAAAACCTAAACTACTATTACTAGATGAGCCTACAAGTGGTGTATCTACTAGAGATAAGTTTGATATAATAGATAGGATAGTATCAGCTATAAAAGCTACAGGCATATCTAGTATCATTGTAGAGCACGATATGGATATAGTTTTCAGCTATGCGAATAGGATAATAGCAATGCATAGTGGTAGAATACTAGCTGACGGTCCCCCAGAAGATGTAAGGAGTAGAGAAGACGTTAGAGCAGTCCTCCTAGGTGGGCTCTATGCTTAAAGCTGAGGGATTACACGTATCTATTAGTGGCGTTGAAATACTGAGAGGTGTTACTCTAACAGTAGCAAGAGGCACTATAGTATGCCTACTCGGCAGGAATGGTGCAGGTAAGACGACAACTATAAAGACCATAATGGGATTCTATAAGCCTGTAAAGGGTAGAGTCACTATTGATAACATGGAATTAACATCGAAGAGTGTACATGAGAGAGTAAAGTATGGGGTTTCTTATGCTCCAGAAGATTTAAGAATATTCCCATGGCTAACTGTAGAGGAGAACATAAAGCTAGCAGCTAAGCTAGCAGGTAGGAATGTTGATGAAGCTATAGAGATAGCACTAGGAGTATTCCCAGAGATTAGAGGATTCCTAAAGAGGCAAGGCTTTTACCTTAGTGGTGGAGAGAAGAGAATGGTAGCAATAGCTAGAGCTCTAGCACAGAACCCTAAATACATGCTCTTAGATGAGCTCCTAGAAGGGCTAGCTCCAATAGTTGTAGAGAGACTAAGTAAAGCACTAAGAGAGATAGCTAGTAAAGGAGTAGGCATACTTATAGCAGAGTCAAACGTAATGTTAGCAAAGAGAATCGTAGATGAAGCATACATTATAGAAAGGGGGGAAATAATATACTCTGGGAGTATAGATAAAGCCTTAGAGACAGAGAATATTGCAAGGATACTAGGAGTGAAAATAAAACCCTAAACATAGAAGAAATATAAATATGTGATAAACAAACTTCAAGCAACAAGTCATAGCTATTAAAAGCACCTAAACATTAATTCAGTGCCTGATATGCCTAATGCAACTGTTTTGAGTTTTATAGCTGTTTATATCATTCTCCGAGTGTAGAGAACCTCTACTATTCCCAATATTGGAGCTACCTGGTAGGGGATTGAGAGCTTAGAAGGCTCTCCCCGAGGATAGCATTACTCGGGACGTGGGTGCTGGGGTCACCCTTAAGACTCCCAGAGGGTAATGCAATCCCATACCGATACGGGATAACAAGGATGATACAATGTTGAACCCCTGGAGAGGATACAAGATTTAAGGGTGTGAACTCATATTTCTCTTTTTATTAAGTTTAAGGTGTTATCTATTATTGTATTTGCTAATTTATTATTTCCTGTAGTTTTAATTATTAATTTTATAGCTTCACATCTATCTGTAAGTACTAGCTTGTAGAATGGAGTGTTGTAGGTGTTGAGGGATACCAGATTTAGTCTATGGTATAACCCTGGGATAACATTATCTATAATTTTCTTAAGTCTAGCTTCTAGGTTGAATGTAGTAGAGTTGAGCATGTAAGCTCATCCTACCTATAGTAACTTGCTAGATTGGTATTACCTTAAAGTAAAATGTTTAGAGTTTAGCATGAATACTATACTTTTAAATTATTAGGGCTACTGATATTAGATTGTAAACTCTAAGATTTAGGTGGATGGAGCTGGAGGGTTTTGAGTCTGGGTTTGCCGGAGGATACTCCTATAATGGCTAGGATTAATGGTTTAGTGAGATTAGTTTATGTAGGTGAACTCTATAACACCTATATGGTTGGTGGGGAGAGCTCTATTGAGGTTTTAAGCTTAGACCCGTCAGATTACCGTGTAACCTTTACCAGAATTCTAGATGCTAGTAGGGGTAGAGTAGATAGCATCTATACTATTGATTTCATAGGCGGCTATTTTAGAGCTCCAGAGAGCCAGAGAGTTGTAGTTATAGATGATTATGGTAGACTTATAGCTAAGAGTGTTGGTAGCTTGAAGAGGGGGGATATACTAGTTTCATTTGTTAAGCTGAGAAGCCGTAAAATGATTAATGTAATATCAGAGCCTAAATCGAGTAAGGTTAAAATTCCACCCTACATAGTATGCTGGTCTCATGAATGGTATGATATTAGCTCTACAAGCTTTAAAAAGCATAGAGAGTTAAATTACAGCTTAGAAGATGAGCATAGAAAATTATCTGTAAAATGCTATGAAGATCAACTTAGAGTATCAGAAGCCATATGGTCTTCAAGACTCCTAGGCTACCCATCTAAACTTTCTAGTAGAGGATTAAAGAAGTGTAGTGTTAGTGTTATTAGTGGTATGAAGGCTAGAGATATGGGTGAGAAGCTACCAACAAAACCCCTACATAAACTAAAGAATATTATGAGAAGGTATGCTAGGTCTGCCTATGTAGAGCATATCTATAGCCATATGAGGAGAAGTAGCGTTTCTAAGAGGATATATAGGCTTGTAGTAGCACACCTGCTATGTGGAGGTATACCACTAGGTTTTGAAGGGTATACAATGCTAACATTTAAGAATATTGTTAAGCTAGCTCTCGGCGATATAGTAATGGTGAAAGTTACAGGATACCGTAGGGGAGACTATATAGGCTATGTATACTCATTTAAAACAAGTAATGGTTTTATATTTGCCGGTATATACCCTATCCTATTCAGATTTTAGTATCTTCTTGAACTGAATACTATCATCATAAGAGTATACATTATTGAATAGAATGTATGCTACTCTAGGCTTGAGTCTAAATATTAGGTCTTTAAGTTTAACTAAATCCTCATCCTTATACTTATACCTATAGTTAACCTCACTCCCCCCTAAGCCGTGGAGTCTAGCATAGACTATATCTTGCCACTCCGGCAATACCCGACCCCTAAGGATATCTCCTCCAATTTTTACACCTGTCTCTCGAGCAATTTTTAGTAGGAGATCAAGCTTCTCCCACCAGTCACCTCTAGGCTCCCAGACTATAATCCTACCTCTACTCTCTACTGTAGTAAAGAATTTAGTAGCTCTAATAGCATTCTCCTCTGATGCTCTAAAACTTGGAGGAGTCTGAACAACTATAACCTTAGAGTTGAGGACCTCAACTACTTCAATAGTCTTACTCCAAGCCCATAGGGTTTCACTAGTTACCTTTAAGCTACCATAGTTCCTCTTATCGCCGGGGATATCTCCTTTGATTCTCGACCATAGCCTTATATCATACTCATGAGATACTAGCATCCAAGCTTTTACTGTAAACTCGTAGTCTAGAGGAGCCTCTCTCCTCCAGTTATAGAATGTTTCTAGAACTCTAGGATCGTAGAATGTTTGCTGTACCTCTACTACATCTAGGTTACTATAGTGTAGTCTTCTAGACCTCTGGAAGCCACAAGTACCTACTAGGATACGTATACCCATATATAAGTCTCCAAAATTAATTGTATATAGCTCTTATCTAATAATCTATTCTACCTTAATATCTACTCTCAAACCTCTTAGTCCTTACCTGAATTACTACATCTAAGTTCTCGAGTTCTTTCTTTAAACTCTCAGCATCTATACTAGCAGTACTCATATCAACTATTAATACACAGTTAGCCTCTTCTCCTCTAGCTATACTTGCACACTTAGATGCTACTATATCAGCCTTATAATTTGCAATTACACTAGTTACCTTAGCTAGTGATCCAGGCTTATCTATCAAGTATAGATCAAACTCATATATAGATTCTCCTCTCGTAGTTATAGGATTAACAATAATCTCTTTCTTATCTAAATCAGCTATTAGAGCCATAAGCATTCCAGGCTCTACATTTAATGCTTCCCTAATAGTCTGGGGTATTGTTATCCTACCCTTAGAGTCAACCTTAATAATCTCAGATATTCTAACCATATCCACCACCCCTAGCCTAATTAAACTATGTTAACTCAAAGATTTTAAGCTAAATAGTGTGAAAATAATAGGAATATAAGCCCACATATATTTCTAACTAATTATAACTATAGAATTATGTAAGCAAGAAAACCACTATTTACTATCTATCATACGTTAAGCTTTAAAGTTCCCCTCGCTAATTAAGCCTCTAGGTGCTTTTATATTGAAAAAGCTTTATAGGGTTTACTATAATACATATAGTGATGAGGAGCATAGGAGGGTAATTGAGGAGCTTACTAGAAGATTTGGGGTGGAGGTTATTGATTACCCTACTATTGTAGTCCCAGAATTTAGGTTTATTGAGGTTAAACTCGAGGAGGAAGGTAAAGAAGAAGAGATTAGAAGTATAGTATCCTCAATAACTAATAGTAGAGTTAAAGTCGACTGGATTGATACTAGTAGGTGAGTAAAGTGAAGGTAGCTGATAGACTATCACAAATACAGTATAACCAGTTTAAGATTGAGGAGGAAGTTAAAGAGTTCTGGGCAAGAAATAGAGTCTATAACCTTATAAGAGATAAATCTAATGCTTCTAATAGGAAATTCTACTTCCTAGACGGTCCCCCCTATGCCTCAGCTAAATCAATACATATTGGTACAATCTGGAATAAGGTTATTAAGGATATAGTATTAAGATATCATAGAATGAGAGGATTTAATGTATGGGATAAGCCTGGATACGATACTCACGGCTTACCAATAGAGGTTAAGATTGAGCAATCGCTAGGATTGAAGGTTAAAAAAGATATATACGAGAAAGTTGGAGTTGAGAAGTTTATAGAAGCATGTAGAGGTTTTGTAAACGAGAATATGGAGGCTATGAGTAAGCAATTCATAGAGATAGGAGTCTTCATGGACTGGGAGAATCCATACGTGACATATACTAATGACTACATAGAGTCTGGATGGTGGCTTATAAAGAAAGCATACGAGAAAGGACTTCTCTACAAAGGCTATAAGGTTCTACACTGGTGTCCTAGATGCGAGACTGTCCTAGCAGACTATGAAGTCTCAGAGTATAGAGAGCTGGAGGATCCATCAGTCTACGTTAAGTTCCCAGTTAGGGGGAGGCATAGAGAATATCTCCTAGTATGGACTACAACACCATGGACTCTACCAGCTAATACATTCATAATGGCTCATCCAGACCTAGAATATGTTAGAGTCATGGTTAATGATGAAATACTAATATTAGCTAAGAGTAGGCTAGAAGATGTAATGAGAGAAGCTAATATAAGAGATTATAAGGTAATAGATGTTTTCAGGGGTAGTATTCTCGAGGGGTTAGAGTATGAGCATCCGTTAGAAGATTATGTAGATGCTCAAAGAGAACTCAGTAATTATCATAGAGTTATAATGGCTCCTGAAGGAGTCTCAGCATATGAGGGTACTGGTCTCGTACACTCAGCGCCAGGTCACGGTACAGTAGACTATGATGTTGCAGTGAAACATGGAATTCCTGTTGTCTCTTTAGTAGACGAAGTTGGTAGAATGACTAGAGAATCAGGGAAATATCATGGATTATACTTTAGAGATGAAGCAAACAAAGCTATACTAGAGGATTTAAGAGCTAGAAATGCTATATTCCATGAGTCAACTATAGTACATAGGTATCCTGTATGCTGGAGGTGTAAGACTCCTCTAGCGCTAAGAGCTACTACTCAATGGTTTATATCTGTATCTAAGCTTAAAGAATTGCTTATAAGAGAAGCTAATAAAATCGAGTGGGTACCAGAGTGGGCTAAGACTAGGTTCATGAATATGCTTGAAGAGATTAGAGACTGGGCTATTGGTAGGCAGAGATTCTGGGGTATACCATTACCTATATGGGTATGTAAGAGCTGTAGCTATACCCACGTGGTAGGTAGTACTAGAGAGTTAGTAGAGATGGGTGGAGAAGTCCCAGAAGACTTACATAGGCCATGGATTGATAGAGTTAAACTCAAATGCCCAAACTGTGGAGGTGTAATGGAGAGAGTCCTAGATGTTCTAGACGTATGGTTTGATAGTGGTATATCTTTCTACGCCAGCCTAGGCTACCCTATGAGGAGAGACTTATACGAGAACTTAGAGCCAGCAGACTTCATAGTAGAAGGCCATGATCAAATTAGAGGCTGGTTCTTTAGCCTATTAAGGAGTGGTATTATAGGATTTAATAAGTCCCCATATAGGAGGGTTCTAGTCCATGGATTTGCCCTAGACGAGTTTGGTAGAGAAATGCATAAGAGTCTAGGGAATTATGTTGAGTTCGACGAGCTCATAGCAAAGGTTCCAAGAGATGTTGTGAGATTCTGGCTAGCAACTAATACTATATGGGAGGATTTAAAGTTCTCCTGGAGAGCCTTAGAGTATACTGCTAGAGACTTTACAGTAATATGGAATACTTTCGTATTCGCCTCTACATATATGAGCTTAGATGGCTTTGACCCAGAGGTTACAACCATAGAGAATACTATTGATAGTATGGAGATTGAAGATAAATGGTTAATCTCTAGAACTAATAGCTTAATTAGAGATTATCATGAGGCCATGAGTAACCTCAAGATACATGATGCTACTAGATTACTTAAAGCATTTATATTAGATGATGTTAGTAGATTCTACATTAGGCTCATTAGGAGGAGGGTTTGGGAGGAGAGGGATACACCTAGTAAGAGAGCTGCCTACGCTACACTATATTATGCTTTGAAGACATGGCTTATACTAGCAGCCCCCATTATACCATTCCTAACAGAATACATATACCAGAACTTCTTTAAGATAAGTGAGTCAAATACTCCAGCTAGTATTCACTTACTAGACTTACCTGAGAGTAATACGAAACTAATAGATCTAACTCTTGAAGAGCATATGAGTATAGCTAGGAGCATAGTAGAGACAATATTATCTGCTAGAGCAGCGGCTGGACTCAAGCTGAGGAGGCCTGTGAGGAGGGTAATAATTGCAGCAAAGAAAGATAAAGTAGGAGAAGCTGTTAAGAAGCTTAGTGAAGTAGTAGCTGAAATGGTTAACTCTAAAACCATAGAGCTCCAAGGCTTAGAATTCTTCGAGAAACTTAGAGTATATACAATTAAACCCAATATTGGGGAGATTGGGAGAGACTATAAGAAGCTTACACCAGAGATAGTAAGATTAGTTGAGGAGAGGGGAGTAGAAATAGCTGATAACATAATAAAGAAGGGGTACTATGAAGCTATTATTAGTGGAGAATCAGTAAAACTAGAGCCTAGACATATAGAGATTATAGCAGAGTACCCAGAATGGTTATCTGTCAAGGAGTCAGACTTAGCGCTAGTTGCTGTAGATAAGCAATTAACAAGAGAAGAGGAGGCTGAAGGATACTCTAAAGAAGTTATAAGGAGAATACAGTTTATGAGGAAAGAAGCTAAGCTAATGATAGAGGATAGGATAGCTGTATGGCTAGATGGAGATAAGGAGATAATGGATGCTATTAAAATGTATGAGGATTATGTAGCGGGAGAAGTTAGAGCCACTAAGATAATATATGGCACCCCAACAGAGAGTGGAGTATATGTCAAGGAGTGGGATATTGAAGATAAGAGTATACGTATAGGTATTAGGAGAGAATGAATTTAAAAAAGCCAGTTATAACTCCAAGTGAAGTTAGGACTTACACGTACTGCCCTAGACTATATTTCTTCGAGGTACACGTTAAGCTAGGGAAGCCATTAAAGTCTAAGATTAGGATGCTCTTAGGGAGAATACTACATTATTTTAGAGAAATTATAGCCCGCCTTAAAGGGTTTACTGTTGAAGAGCTCATAGAAGTCGATATAGGCCCATATATTATGAGAGGTAAGCCAGACTACTATAGGGTTGAGGACGGGGAAGTTTTTATAGTTGAGGTTAAAAGTAGTAGGGGCCCGCATACTGGTGCGTGGTTTAGTGACTATATGCAAGGTGTAGCATACGGATTCATACTCTCTAGGGTTAGGAGGAATATTAGAGAGGTTAATGTAGAAGTTAAGTATATGAGATCAACTGCTAGAATTAAGGTTAATAGTGAGCATATAGCTCTACTAGCGAGAATACTAGATGAGATTAATATTGTTAAAGTACATGGTATACTACCATACCCTAATAGGTCTCAAGCTAAGTGTAATAGATGCATCTATAGAGATATATGCTTTAAGCTAGATGAAGACCTAGAAGTTAATATAGAAGAGCCTGGATCATGGATTAGGGATTATATCCATATTAAATCTTAACATCAATACTCTTAGAAGCCATAACCCCCTCTTTAGACCACTTAATATTAACAGTTATCTTCCTAGTAGTTTTCGATGGCAATTTACTCATATCTACATCAATAGTACTCCTAGCTGATCTACCTGGATCTAGGGGGTCTAATTTAATTTCCTTAATATTAACCATAGCCTGTCTTAATGATACAATTATATCCTCAACCCTCTCACTACCATCATTAGTTATAGTTAAATCTATTACAACCTTATTATTAATAGTCTTAACGTCATCAACATGTATACTTAGAGGTGGTGCGGGTAGCCTTCTATTCACTACTATTAAATTTGTTAATAAAACCTTCTTAGGATAAATTTTTATTTCTGGTTTAGAATATTCAATTATTACATTTAAACTCTTAGAGTTTGGTGCTTGAAGCTCTACTACTTTAAACCCTGGACCTTCGACTTCAATCTTCTCAATATTTGTGTTTAATGTTAATAGAGCTCTAGGAGATGGGATTAGTAGTGTTGCATATAATATAGTCTCATCTCCTACAATATCTGGGAGGTTTAATTTTAGCTCATAAGTATCTCCAGGCTCTAGTACTAATAGCCCTGACATGTATGTTGTAGAGTATCCCAGCTTACTCTTAGTATAAGTGTTGACCACTGTAGCTTCCCTCAATGTTATAGGGTGTGCTGAGTCATAGAATACTTGTAAAGTATAATCCTCTAATGCTTCAAATCGACGTGTAGAGAATAATGGTTTAGTATCATAGATAACCTTATAGTATATTGAATCTTCTAATAGGATAGAGAATTGAGGCTTCATCTCCCTAGAAATAGTGAAGTTCCCGAGCTCAAGCTTCCACCTAAAAGGTACTCTAACAGTAGGTGGCGCAGTAACGCCAATAGATAATAGGCTAGACTTAACCCTACAATCTCTAAGCTTAATACCAGGAACTCTTACTACAGCCCTCTTAGAAGCATAACCACTACTCCCTAAAATACTCGTAGTCATAGATGAAGAGAAGAAGACTAAACCTTCACCACTATCCTCATATATCTTAGTCAAAGCACCTTCAACCAATAACTATCCACCCAAATAGCATTAGAAATAGAGACCTTAAAAGTTAAGTAAACATAAACTCTCATAATAAACTTACTCTGAAACTCACATAGTAAAACTAAAGCATATACTATTAAGAAATTCTCTAAGAACATGGAAGTTACAATTAGTAAATTCATAAGTTAGAATTAATAGAGCTTTAATATAAAAGACTGCTATGCCCTAGATGTTAACCTAATAATTGAGCATATAGTAGTATTAATTGTGAAAATATATAGCATCTTTGCCATAAATACTATTCTAACTATGACATCTCTATTTAATTAGGTTTAAGTTTAACGTTAATATTAGGGGTATTAGTTGTCGGTATTAGTTGAGAAGCCTAAAAAGGTTTATGTTGAGCGTACTCTAAGGATACTACATGTATCTGATATGCATTGTGCTACTGATAGTCTAGCTAAGGTTTTAATGAGGGAAGAGTATGATCTTGTCATAGCTACAGGTGACTTTGAGTGTGTTGATACAGCTGAGGTCTTGGCAAGGGCTAGAGGAGAAGTTTACGCTGTAACAGGTAATATGGATAATCCAGCCATTTATAGGAAGTTGAATAATATGGGTATACTAATAGATGGTAAAATAGTCATATACGAGGATCTAGCCATAGGAGGTATTGGAGGATTAGACTTTAAAGGGAGCATGTCTAGGTTAGAGAAAGAGCTTAAAGAATTCAATAAGATAGATATACTAGTAACACACCACCCACCAAAAGGTATACTTGACGAGCCGAGACCGGGATACCATATAGGGTTAGAAGATCTCAAAAAACTAGTAGGACTAGTAAACCCAAAACTACACCTATTCGGGCATGTACATGAAGAGCAAGGACATGTAGTGAAGGGGGGCACAGTATATGTAAACTCAGGACCACTAATACAAGGATACTACACAGTAATAATATACTCATCTAATATAACAGTACATAAGAGGAAAATTTAGTAAGAGAAATATATTGTTTGAATAGTGGTATCATCTCTAGTTTAGCTTATAATATTATTAGACGGGTTCTGCTTAATAGTGAGCTCTATACTCTTATAGCTCCATCTAGGCCATTCATTGTATCCATGTATCTTAGTGTAGAATTCTGATAGTGGTAGGTTGGTTTTAGCCAGCCTACTATATCTCCATTCATTAGCACGCTCTATTCTTATAGTCTCACCCATTGCTTTAGTTAATGCTGTTATTATAGCTGAAGTTGGGCTTATGAACATCATCCTACCTGCAAGTTCACTCACGGCTCTAAGGCTTCCCTCATAGCTTCTCTCTATTCCTGTTAGCATTAAGCTTGTATCTATTCTAAGCTCTTCTCTATCAATTATGACTCGTAGTGAGAAGTTTGCCGGGACAGGGTTCCCTGTAGTTGCCTTAGATATATCTCCTTCAGGGAATACTAGGAATCCATATTTAACATCCCTAACCCACTCTTTGCTAAACTTAAATGGTTTAAAGATGCCGATACGCTCACTAGGAGTAATACTAGTCCTATAATCCCAGCCTAATTTTAATGTTAGATTAGTCCATACAAACTCCTCATCATATAATTGTGTAGCCCTAATAAAGCTACTCATATGTGTTGATGCTATAAAGCTACCAGCAGTCGTTCCTATTATTGATATAGCTGATAGACTCCTCGAAGCTACTATTGTATAATTGAATATTCTAACACCTCCAGCTGTCACACCAACTTGGCGCTCACTCTCGGAGACTTCAGACTTAATAGGTGTATATCTTAGGAGCGTATAGCTTAAAGCCCTAGGCTCAGTATATAGTGCTAGTGCAGCTATAATCGTCCAGTAGTTCTGTAACCTCGATACTGTTATAGTTATATTACGGGTCCCAACTAGTAGTGGTAGCATACCTGTAACATCTATTATTAGAGGCTCGAAGCCTAATGTCTTAATATTAGGTACAGGCCTCCATAGTAGTGGGCTTAAACCTCCAGTATGGATCCATGGCTGTGGCTGAGCTATAGCTATTGGTACACCATCTGAGGCTATAACTATGAGCCTGTCAGGCGGTATATTATAGTACCAGAACTCGTCTACAGAGAAGCCTTCAGTATAGAGTATTAGTAAGGCTCTACTAACACCTCCAGGTATTCTAACAACCTCCCAGGCAATGGGACTAGCCCTATCAAGCCAGACATTAGAAATGCCGTGCCAAGACGTCCTAGAGCTATAAGCAAATAATGGTATAATAGTATCTGGTAACCCCTCAGGCTTAGGTCCAGGGTAGAGTAGGAGTTTAAGATTAACAACAAAAGCTCCAGTTAAACCTAAATCTGGTAAAGCCCAGTTTCTTAAAGCTATAGTAATGTTAAGACTCCTCCCAACTATAATATTGTAGAGGTGTGTTACATCAACAATAACAGTCTGGTTAAACCTCTGAACAGTAGATCCCAGGAGAGCCGGGACACCATTAATGTAGACCCAGAATGGCCTATCATACTGGACAGCAGGCCTACCTGGGACAATACTAACGAGATAAACATCAGCTCTTAATAGTATCCTAGAGAAGCTCCACCCAACTTTAAGCCAATCAACATCAACAATGAAACTATCAGGCTTAGTAAACCATGAAACAGTATAGTTGCTAACTAAGTCCACGACTATAGGCTCAACATCAGGGACAAAGTATGGGTAATCCTGCCAACTCCAGAAACCTCTAGTAGAAACACCAGCCCTAGGATCACTCTGAGAATGAACTCCAATATCATACCCACTACTAGAACCACCAAGATTATCTATGGATGTGGGCTGACCAACTTGAAGAACTAAGAGACCTATAAGAGCAAATCCTATAATAGTTAGCCAGCCCACACTATCACCTCAATACTACAGAGTATCTATAATGCCTATAAAGCTTATGATAGTTAAAAAAGGGGAATCCTTAGTAAATGCTTAACTTGTAATCCCACTATTTAAGTCGGGCAAGATACTTGTAAAAGTAGAGTTTACGTCTCTAGGATATTCCAAGATAAAGTAATACATCCAAGTACATGTTCATGTACAGATCGCTTATATAATCCAGCTCTAAGCTCTAGCATATAGCCTTACCCTAAGTTGTAGGTATTACTTTAAGTTCGTGATAGAAAAATACCTATATTGAGGTATTCCGTGTCTTAGAGGTTTCATATCTGCTTTAGTCCTAGTAGCTAGCTAAATTATAGAGGCTCTAAGGCAGAGTATCTTGATATGTATCACTTTAATATACAGACTTCCTGAATAATGGGGTTATGGAGATTGATGGGGGAGCTCACGGGTTTAGGGCTGGTAGAGTTAACTGGCGGTTAACTCTACTAGAGACATTAATCTAATATAGTTTAAGTATAGTTAACTTCTCGCAGGTTTAAACTATGGTTAAACGATGAGATTCTCAAATTAGTTATATGGGCTTAAATAGTTCATATAGAGGTTGAGTGCGACCCATAAATCAGTATGGTGAATTTATAGTTACTGTCTCTCATAGGACTAACTATATGCCTATAGGTTTTACAGTTACTATAATAGCATCCTAGTCTTATCTCCCAATCCCCTAATAGTGTTTAGTGTTTGTAGATGTTGATATATTATCTTATTCTTTAATTACAGTTTTATAGATTAACTAATGTTAATTTCGAATATTAATTTAAGGAAGTGTGTGGGCTTACTGTAAGTAATTTAACATGAATATATATGGTTTAAGCATTGAATTTAGGTGTTAAGGTTTTAAGTTTTGATCTTTAAGAGTAAATAGTGGTAGCATATTTTAGGGGTGTATACTAGGTGTCTGAAGAGTTTATTCCAGAGAAGGAGGGTGTTATAGAGAAAGATAATATTATGTATGTTAGCGGGCCTAGAAGCATAGCTAGGCTAGCATTAGCATTAGCAAATGAGACTAGAGCTAAGATAATAGAGCTTCTAGCAACAGGTCCTAAAGACCTAGATTATATAGCTAGGGAGATTAAGCAGAGTAAAGCAAATATTAGTAGTCAAATAAGGAGATTAGAAGAAGTAGGTATAGTATCAAGCGTATATATGCCTGGAGAAAGAGGAATAAAGAAGTATGTAGAACTAAGAATAAACAAGATAGTATTTACACTACTAAGAAAACAAGAAGAAGCGAAGACATAAAAGAATAGCAATTAGTAAGGAGTAATATAGCTAAATTAGAAGTATTACTTAATTTTAGCAGTAGCTACTAGTAATCCTATGAACGGTGGGCTCGGCTTTAATGGCCTACTCCTAAACTCTGGATGTGACTGTAAACCTATATAGAATGGGTGTATTCTCGTATCATATTCCATAATCTCTACTAAGTTATCCGGGTTTACGCCACTAACTTTTAACCCTGCCTTCTCAAGCATATCAATATACTTATTATTAACTTCATACCTATGTCTATGTCTCTCATATACTAGGTCTGCTTTATATAGTTTATATGCTAGTGTCTCTCTATATACTACTATTGGGCTTAATCCTAGCCTCATTGTCCCACCTAGTTTATCAATGTTTTTCTGCTCTGGTAGTAGATCTACTACTGGGTGGGAGGTGTTTGGATCTACTTCTGTTGTATGTGCTCCTTCAAGTCCAATTATGTTTCTTGCAGCCTCTACAACTGTTAATTGGAGCCCGAAGCATATTCCTAATGTTGGTATCTTATTCTCCCTCAAGAATCTTATAGCTTTAATTTTGCCTTCAACTCCTCTCTTCCCAAATCCTGGTAGTACTATTGCCCCATCTATACCTGAGAGTGCATCTTCTAAGTTTAGCTTACCCTCTTCTATATCTGTAGCTTCTAACCATATAAGCTCAGGCTTTAATCCTAGATGAGCTCCAGCATGTCTCAGTGCTTCAATTATACTAATATAGCTATCTCTAAGCTTAGTATATTTCCCGATCATAGCTATCTTCACGGTTCTACTAGAGTATACAAGCCTATCTACGAAGTCTATCCATTCCTCTAATCTAGGCTTGCTATCTCTAAGCTCTAACCTCTTAACTACAAGGCTCCCAAGACCTTGATCTTCAAGTATTAACGGTAACCTATATATAGTGTCAACATCGTAATCACTGAAAACATGGCTCTCAGGGAGTGTAGAGTGGAGAGCTATCTTACGTCTTGCTTCAGCTTCAAGAGGCCTCCTAGACCTTACTATGATAATATCAGGCTGTATTCCTATCCTTCTAAGCTCTTGTACGCTATGCTGTACTGGCTTAGTCTTCTGCTCTCCAGTTACTGTGAGCTCTGGAGCTAGAGCCACGTGTATAAATAGTGTATTCTCATAACCCTCCTCAAGCCTCATCTGCCTAGCAGCTTCTAAGAATGGAAGACTCTCAATATCACCTACTGTTCCTCCAATTTCAACTATAAGTATGTCAACATCGCGTGATAGCTCTCTAAGTCTACTCTTAATCTCCTCTGTTATATGTGGTATGACTTGAACAGTCTGGCCTAGATAATCTCCTCTCCTCTCTTTCATAATAACACTAAGATATATCTGGCCAGTTGTTATATTATGCTTCTTAGTCAGATTAATATTAAGGAACCTCTCATAATGACCTAAATCTAGATCTGTCTCTCCTCCATCATCTGTAACAAACACCTCCCCATGAGCATACGGATTCATAGTTCCAGCATCAACATTAATATAAGGATCTATTTTAACAGCACTAACACTATAACCCCTAGCTGAGAGTAGTAAACCTAAACTAGCAGCTACAATACCCTTACCAACACTAGATAAAACACCACCAGTAGTAAATACATACTTAACCATACACTACACACTTTACATTAATATAAGTTAAGGCTAATAAAAGGCTAAACATAATACTACAAATGTTACAATTGTAACTACATTACGTAAATGAAAGTTACATACATACATTATAGTATCCTTAGAGAGCTTATAAGATCGTGGAAGAAGCCTTATAGTAAGCTTAATAGTAGTAGTATATTCAGCGATAAGTGTATAGTCCATAAACTTAGGCTTAATAGTTTATTAGGAATTTACCATATTATCTTGAGGAGATACTCTGAGTATAAAGATAGAGATAATAGTGTATTATGAGGAGTTTAGATATGAAGCTGCTAAGAGAGCTAGTGTAGCTTTAACTTCGCATTTGTAGCTATTATACTTTCATATCTCCTGCTTTAGATAGTAGAATTCTCTGCTAATATTTAAGTTCTTACTATCCAAGACTATATTGGTGTTTATGCTTGTATCCGGATGAGCGTAGGATACTATTAACTCCTGGTCCTGTTGTTTTTAGTATAGATAATCTTAGGTATATGTTATCTACAGTCTACGAGCATACTAGTATAGATTTTGCTGAGATATATGGTAGAGCTATTAAGAAGTTTAGGTCTATTATAGGAGCTAATGGTAACTTTCCAGTTTTTATGTTCTCTGGCTCTGGAACTCTAGCTATGGAGGCTTCACTTATTAATATTCTTAAGCCTGGCTCTAGGGTCCTCGTAGTATCTCACGGCTTTTTTGGTGATAGATGGGCTGAGATTGCTAGAGTTAATGGTTATGATGTTAAGGTTTTGTACTCAGATGTTGGGGATATTGTTGATTTAGGTTTTATTGCTGAAGAGCTCTCTAAAGGAGGCTATGATGCTCTACTGGTCACTCATGTTGAGACTAGTACTGGAGTTAGAGCTGATGTTAGGAGTCTAGCTTCTATAGCTAGTAAATATAATACCCTAATATTCGTTGATGGAGTTTCTAGTGTTGCAGCAGAACCCCTAGATTGTAGTAGGTGGGGTGTAGATGTCCTAGTTACGACTAGTCAGAAAGCTTTAGAGACCCCGCCTGGCGTATCCATAGTAGCACTATGTACTAGTAGAGCTGTTAAGGCCTTAGAAGCTAATAACGGGAATGTTAGAAGCTTCTACATGAGACTCAGTGATTGGAGAAAAGTTATGGAGGCCTACGAGGATGGTAGGATATCATATCATGCAACCCCACCAACACACCTAATAGTAGCCCTAGAAAGAGCATTAACAAGAATACTAGAAGAAGGATTAGAAGCTAGATTCAAAAGACACTACATACTAGCTAAGGCTCTAAGAGAAGGTATAAGAGCATTAGGCTTAGAGGTAGTAGCTAAGAGAGAAGAAATAGCATCAAACACAGTAACAGCAGTATACACACCACAAGGAGTAGACCCCATAGAATTAAGAAGAAGATTAGCAAGAGGAAATATAATAATAGCACTACCACTACACCCAGCACTAAGGGGAAAAAGCTTCAGAATAGGGCACATGGGATCAGTAAATCATAACGACATAGTAGCCGTAGTAGCACTACTAGAAAGAACACTAGCAAGTATGGGAGTAAAAATAGAGCTAGGCTCAGGGCTAAGAGCAGTACAACAAATACTCCTAACTGAAAACCTATAAAACATTAAATCAACACTACTAGTAATCCATGAGATAGTATATATTAGAACGCTTATTAACATGAGATTATATTATAGCTAATACTCATATATTCTAATGTTCAAGAATAAGAATGAATGATCATACTTTATACTATATCTTAATAT
>JAUQQR010000054.1 GCA_030549835.1 Thermoproteota archaeon | reverse complement strand
GGATTACATCTTGGTGAAGGTGTATCTGAGATAGGAGAATTTAAGAGTATATTTGGGAATCCACCGTACTCTATAAGGATTATCCCAGTACACTGTATAGATGATGATGTAAGTAGTATAGGATTAAGTTGTGTAGCTTGCCCATCAACAAACATAATACTATACGGTAGGACTAAGAGTACATTAATAGGAGTATCATCATTTGGTAGCGATTGGCCCCTAATACTAGGGACTATTCCGAGACACTTACCACTAATAACTAGACTATATAGGGGGCAGTTAGAGCTCATACTAAAAAACATAACGATAGGAGGCTATAGGACATACAATGTAAGCCATGAAGGCGATATAGTAGCATATGATGAGAAACTAGACCAAGTAATAGATGGAAGATCTAAACCAAAACTAGTCACAATAAACTGGGAGATAGCAGTATATGAGGGGGCACTCAAAGAAACAAGCTATAATATAGGAGATGTAGAGAAACAAATAACAGAGGCAGTAAAGGAATCTATAGAGCTTTACGGCCACGGAGAACCACCAGACTATAATATATACCTAGAAGTACTCAACAAGAATTATAAACTCTTAGAATAACCATAGTATCCTCAATGATGATGACAGATACTAGTAGCCATAGCTGGAAAATAACGTAAAACAGCTATAGAATCCAAAACAGATACATTAATCTAAAGTAAGTGAAAGGTAATATCGCAAATTCAAACAGCATTAATTGGGAGTATTCCTGAGATGCTTAGATTAAGGCTTAGGGGAGTTTAGTTATTCATTTATATATGCTCTGATTGGTTACTTTATGAGGTTATATATTGCTGTCCAGAGTGCTAGGAATGCTAGTAATTGGGCTAAGCTACTCTCTACTAGTACTCCTCTGGGACTGGTTCCTCCGGATAATCTTAGGTATACTCTGGTGAGGGCTATAGATACTATTATACTCGTGGTTAGCCCAGCTAGAGTTAATGGTATGATCATATCTTCGAGCCTGTGAGCGTCTCTCAAGTACTTTGCTATTATGGAGTAGATGAGTGCTAGAGCTAACCCTATAATACCTGATGCTAATATATGCTTCTTGTATATCATATATGTCACCACTACTAATCTACATTGCTTATATTTAGTTTTAAGTCTTTAATATCAAACATATACTATTGGATGTGTAAATGGCTAGAGAGTCTATGAGTAACCTAGATTTACATGTCTGGGTTAAATTATCTAATAGTATCTTAGGCTGTAGGATTGATAATGTGTACGCTATAGGAGATAACATAGTATTTAGGCTTAGAGGGGGGGCTAGCGGGGCACTACTAATACAGCCTGGTACTAGGATTCACTTAACAAAACGTACGGGTATGCTTGAGAAGCCTCAAGGGATAGCTTATAGTCTTAGAAGATACCTAAGAGAATCTAAGATCATGAGTATAGAGCAGTTAGGGTTTGATAGAGTAGCTAGGTTTACTATAGGTTCTAACATATTATATGTTGAGGTTCTACCTAGGGGCTTCATAGTATTAACTGATAGTAATAATAGGATTATAGCTTCATCTAGGTATGCTAGTCTAAGAGATAGGGTCATTAAGCAAGGCTTAGAGTATAAGCCTCCACCACTACAAACACTTAACCCGTTCGCCCTAGATGTAGATATTGTAGCTGAGAGGCTCCAAGCAGGAGTAGATATTGTTAGAGGTCTTATTAAAGGGTTAGGCTTACCTGGAGAAGTTGCTGAGGAAGTAACTTACAGGTCTGGCTTAAAGCCTGATATTAAGCCAGACTCTCTAAGCAAGACTGATATTAATGTTATAGTTAGCGAGTTAAGGAAGCTATACTTGGAGTCGCTTGAGGGTAAAGGTTACCTAGTACTAATTGATGATAAACCTGTAGAGGCCACACCATTTAAACCATTAAGATTCACTAGTCATAGCATAATAGAGTATACAGACTTTAATGATGCCTTAGACGAGTTATTCTCTAGGAGAATTGAGGCTATAGATGCTGAGCTTGAAGCTGAGAAGTCTAGGTTAGAGAAGAGTCTAAGAGAAGCTATGGAGATGAAGGGTAAATATGAGGCTGAGGCTGAGAGGCTTAAAGTAATAGCTGAAGCTATAGCTAGGAACTATGACATAGTTAATAGTATAGTTGAATGTGTTAAACTCAACTGGAGGAGTAGAGAGTCTAATAAGTGTATGAATGTGGTAAGTGTAGACTACAATAATGGATACTATGATCTTACAGTTGAGGGATTTAATATTAGAGTATTCTATGGCGAGACCCCACAAGATACGATAATTAGACTTTACAGAGAAGCAGGAGAGTACATGGGTAAGGCTGAGAGAGCACAGCATGCTATAGAGGGCGTATTGAGAGACTTAGAAGAGTTAGAAGTTAAAGTTAAGGCTAGAGCTCTAGCATCTAAGATTAAGACTAGGAGAGTATACTGGTTTGAGAGATTCCGGTGGACTATAACTAGGAATAGTATCCTAGCTATAGGGGGGAGAGATGCTAGTCAGAATGATAGTATGGTTAGGAAATACCTACTAGATAATGATATATTCCTTCACGCTGATATAAAGGGTGGATCAGCAGTCATACTCAAGACAGTAAGAGTAAAGCCTACAGTAGATGATATTAGAGATGCAGCAATACTAGCAGCATGCTATAGTAAAGCCTGGAAGATCGGGTATGCTAGTATAGATGTCTACTGGGTCTACGGACACCAGGTATCTAAGAGTGCACCTCCAGGAGAGTATCTAAGAACAGGTGCCTTCATGGTATACGGTAATAGAAACTATCTTAATAACGTAAAGCTAGAGCTAGCCTTAGGAGTAGCTATAGATAGTAGGGGGTACCCTATAGTAGTTGTTGGTAGTAAAGATGTAGTTAGTATGTATAGTAAAGTATACGCCATAATACTACCAGGGGACGGTACTGTAGATGAGGTTACAGACTCAATTAGAGAGAAGATGGCTAGTATCTTAGATAAGAGTGAGAAGCACATAGCCTTAGCTATAAGGAGGGAGGATATTAGAGATAAGATACCTGGGAATAGTAGGTTAATTAAAGTTAATAGAGGTATGGGGGAGACTATAAACCTTGATATATTCGAGTCTATATAATACTCTCATCTCTACACTTAGATCCTGCTTTAATAACTCTATGAGGCCATACCTTACAGTTCACCAGCTCGGCTCCATCCTCAACTATAACATTATCTCCTAGGTAGCTCTCAATGATTTTAACATTAGAGCCTATGCGGGAGTGTCTACCTACTATACTATTATCTACTAGAGTCTTTGACCCTAAATAGCATCTATCCATGACAACACTATTACTTATAGTAGCTTCTCTATCTATAATGGTGTAATTGTCTATTATAGAGTTGGATATTAGTGATCCGTCACCAATTCTTATATGCCTACCTAAGAGTACGTCTCCCTCAAATAATATCCTCTTTGTAGCAGCTTTCTCTATGAGGTCAACGTGTAGAGCTCTAGATGCTGGGCTTGATCCCTGCATTCTAACACTCCTATATACTGTTGATGCTTCGAGATACTCTGGCTCTAAGACTCTAAGTAGGTATAGGGATGCTTCTAGGTATCTCTCAGGTGTCCCTATATCAAACCAGTAGTCTTTCAATACATACCCGGCTACAGTATATCCATCATTTATAATCTTAGGTATAATGTTTGCCCCAAAGTCTGCCTTATTTTCTTTAACCATAGAGTCGAATTCATCTGATAATAGGAACTCTATCATCTCCTTTGATAGTATGTATATGCCAGTATTAACAAGCCTTGACGGAGCCTCTTCAGGTGTCTTGGGCTTCTCAATAAACCCCTTGATTAGCTCCTTCTCATCTAGCTTAGCTACACCGAAGTGTCTCAATTCTCTAGGATCACTAATCTCTTTTAATGCTATGCTCATGAATGCTCTAGTCTCCTTATGCCTCTTATAGAATTCTCTTAAGTTAATCTTAGCTACAGTATCCCCCTGTACTACTAGGACAGGTTCGAGTATTTTATAGTAGCTTAGTATTACCCTAGTAGAGTGAGCATTCCCCACACTATCCTCATTAGGCTGATATCTAATCCTGATAAGCTTAAAGCCTTTAGCTGGTATTCTAATCTTCAAGCCTCCCCCTAAATGGTCATGGAGGCTCTTATAGTTCACATACCCGCTTACTCCAAGGTAAGCCTCCTCTATACCCTCAACTGCTAGAGTCTGGAGTATAAAGTTGATTAGGAAAGTATTAAGAAACCTAACCATAGCTTTAGAAGTCTCAACAGTAATCGGGTAAAGTCTAGTTCCTAACCCACCAATAGGTATAATAACCTTACTAATAGCTATGATACTACACCAAACTGTAACATACCAGTGAGAACTAATAACTTTCGATTCCCACATACATGACAACTAGAGAGTAACTAGTAGAATCATGAAGCCCCACAATTAGACAATAGCCCTAAATGTGAAGATAGAACTAGTAAGATATAGTTTCCTGGAGAGGTAAGAGAGGCAAAAAACGTGAGGTTGAGGGGTTTATTCTAGTGATTTCTGTGTTTATAGAGAGAGTGTCTTCTTAGAGGTAAGTAGCTCTCTAGCTTCTCTTACATCAGATTCTTCTACGTTCTCATCGTAGCAGAACCACCAGTCGAAGCACTTGAATTTCTTTAATCTCTCTTCAGCTTCTTGTACAGTTGCGGCTGGAGGTACTATGACGTTCTTTCCAACGATCTCATTCTCAGGCCAGTTGGCAGGCATAGCTCTACCTAGCTTGCTACTGACTTGTAGGGCTTTTACCATTCTGAGTAATTCATTAATATTCCTACCTAGCTCTAGCGGGTAGTAGAGTATAGCTCTGATTACACCATTAGAGTCTACTATGAATACTGCTCTCACAGTTTTAGTTCCACTTTGAGCGTGAAGAAGTCCTAGGGCCTGAGATACTTTACCAGCAGGGTCAGCTATCATTGGGAATGGTATCTTTACCTTAAGTGTCCTTTCTATCCACTCAATCCACTTAATGTGAGAGAATGACTGGTCAACACTAAGTCCAATCAACTCTGTGTTTAGTCTCTTAAATTCATCATAATGGAGAGCGAAAGATACGAACTCAGTAGTACATACCGGAGTAAAGTCTGCTGGATGCGTGAAGAGTATGAACCATTTGCCCACATAGTCGTCTGGCAATGTTTTAACTCCATGAGTAGTCTCTACTACCATATGAGGGAACTTCTCTCCAATACTAGGGATACTTATAGGCATACCTCACCACACCTCCAATAACTAGATTTCTTCGGAAGCTTATATATTTCTACTAATATTCGTTTAGAAATCTATATCTAGAAAAATAGTCATATAATCTAGAATAATTGTAAGCTAAGAGTTCATTAAAGAGAGCCCCTATTAAAGACTAGTAGCCTCCAACGTTGATAGAGCTTAGACTGTTTTCTCTGTAAAAGTTTTTTAAGGTGTAAGAGAGGCATTGAGTAGTGTCTGAGAAGCTTTAGAGGACTAGAGAGTTTACCGAGACTCTAAAGATTAGACTACTACCAGTATCCAGGGATATGTATATCCTCCCGTCTCTGATAGCTATCTCGCCCTAATTGAGGCGGGAGAATATGTTTAGGTAGGCTACATGATGCGGGTTTAGCTCGAATCTGCATCTCTTACACTTGAACTTGTTATCTATCATATTCTCCTTATCTACGCTTCTACATGATGGGCATGTTATTGAGGTTCTCTTAGTATCATCCTCTATGGTATTCAAGCCTCTCTCATATGCTTTATAGTCTATATTAGAGATTATCTTCCTATATGGGAGTGTCTGAAGTCTATAATTCAATTTTCTACTACTCTTTCTACTATTTATCTTCATATCTTTTAGCTTCTCCCTAACAATATCTGCATTATATACTCTAGCAGTTTCTACTAAAGCTGTAGTAACATTCTTCACTCTGTCCTCAACTCTCCTCATCCCTCTAGCATTATACTTCTCTAGTAATCTATTCCTCTCATAGGTGTTCTCTATCTTTTCTAAATAGATCTCCCTATCCTTCTATAGTTCTCCCTCAACCTGCTAATATTATGGTTTACTGTGAAGAGTACAGCTCTACCCATATCGTAGTCTACGAGGAGACATGCAACATTATCCTCATTAATGTCAATCGCTAGCTTATCCCTATGCTCAGAGACCTCAACATTCCTCCTAACTATTAGACGGATGTATAGGGTATTATTATCAATTAAAAGCTTTGAGTTAGATATCCTGGCATTACTGAGCTCTCTTAGCGCATGACTGTAAACTAGCATTATGAACCCAGCATACTCACCACTACCAATAGATAACCTGAGGATTTTGAAGTCTTTTTAATCCTCGACTCTATACTTATCAAT
>JAUQQR010000053.1 GCA_030549835.1 Thermoproteota archaeon | reverse complement strand
CCTTTAATTTTTATGCCTGCTTTCTCAGCTACTCTAGTAAAGTCTAGTTTGGTTATGGGGAGCCATTTGGATAGTTCATAGTATAGGTCCCAGCTTATACTTGGCCCTTCGAGGTCTCTTTTGGCTCTTTTTACAATCTCATAGTATAGTCTTGTGGTTATATTCTTCTGGGTCATACTTGTTATTATTGCTTTCTCTATATCGCCGTTATACTTATACCTAGCTTTGAGTATTACCTCTATTATTTTATTTAGGCTATCTGGTACTCCTACTATAGAGTTCTTTAATTCAATCCTCCTTGGTAGACCCCAGGGTACTAGATTGTCTAGTAGTCTTCCGTATTCAGGTCTAGGTATATTGTCTTGTGATACTCCTAGTAGGAATGCTTCTGAAGATAATATATCGTTAGGTGTTATTGGGTGTGGGGCGTCTTGTCTTACTATTATAACCTTATCTGCATCCATACTCCATAGTAGTTCGCTAGGCTTACTCTGAGTTATAGTGGCTTTATTCCTCCCAGCTATCATATTAACCCATTCAATAAAGCTCCTATCACTACTAGTTATTGCTAGGTGTGGATCCCATAAGTATTCTCTAATCTTCTCTAGAGACTCCTGTATTTGAACTCTAATGATACTACCATCGTCTCCTCGAGCAGCTAGTATACTTAAATCTATGACGAAAGCAGGTAGTGGTGGTGATGGTAGGAGCTCTGATAACTCTTTCCATGTCACTATAGTATTAGAAGCTACTGGTGTTCGAGATACTATAGAGTCTGCCTTCTCACTACCATTATATATTAATAGTTTAAAGTTTAAGCCTTTAAAATTCTCTTCTCTAATAACCCTACCTCTAAATGTAGAGTCATATATTATAGAGTACTCTCTAACGAGCATTTCAACAGCTACATATTGGAACCCTATAGACTCAGCTTTCCTATACTCTAGGAAGTGTTTTAGACCTAGCCGATATATCCCTCTAGAGTTTAGTAGCTCAAGTAACGCCTCATAGGGCTTCTCAGTATATCCTATTTTCACCTTTGATACCTTTCTCTAAATACTCATCGAGAGTTTTATGTATTATCCTCACATTCTTTTTCTCTACTCTAAACCCCATATCTGCTATTGTAGACCACGAGTATCTAATTATTGGAGGCTTAAGCCCCTGGTTTAGGGCTCTTCTAACCCAGTCTATAGTTCTTGGATCACTTGGGTAACCACTACCCTCAAATCCATATATAGATTTTAAGACTTGTATCCTCCTATCTCTAATATACTTAGCTATTATACTAGCAGCTGCAACCTCAATATAGTTCATGTCAGCCTTCTCAGCTACTATAAATTCGCCCTTGAATCCAAGATCTCTCAGCTTAGAACTTAGTATTCTAGTGGGCCCAAATTTATCTATAACTATTCTAGAGCCTGTAAACTCTCTACCTATAATTCTAGCTAGATTCTTAAGTACTTCATATACGGCATATTCCTCTAACATACTTATATTATATTTATCAATATCTGCTGGTTGTATAGAGTATACTGAGAAAGGCCATTTCTTTAAAATAGTATAGAGATATGCCCTCTTATGGGGGTTTAACTTCTTACTATCTCTTACGCCAAGCTCTACTAACCTCTCTATATCACTAGGTTTAATAGAAATTGCAGCTATTACAATATCTCCTATAAGGCTACCTCTCCCAGCTTCATCTACGCCTATGAGGGAAGGATAATTTCTACTCAATACTACTCTCCTCTACTAATCTATCTACCCACTTAGATACTATAGGCCATGGTGTTTCAAGCTTATCAATAATACCTTTAGTCTTTACTCTAAACTTATCAGGATCTCTCACTATTTCTCTTAATAGATACACGGCTTCATCATAGCTCCTTACATAGTATATAGGTAATCCTAGGCTTGCTAAAGCTCTATCTATGCTAATGACCTCAGTGAATAGAGATATCCCTGGTACTCCTAGGAGTGCAGCTTCTCTAGCCATACTTATCCCTCCAGTAACTACAGCTAGAGAGTAGTACTCTAAGTCTAAGCCTACAAAAGGCTTCTCTAGAATATAGGCTCCCTCTATGCTCTTAGCCTTCACAGCATGCTCCCTATACCTAGGTATTATAACTGGTCTAATACCTAGAGTTAGTAGAGTCTCAGCTATCTTTAATACCATACTATACTCTATAGGTTTATAGTAATGTGCTTTAAACTCTTCAGGTCTTAAGACTACATAGCTATAAGGGTTTAAACCTAGAGACTTGACATTCTCAGGGCTTGGAGTATATGGTTTAATATATGTAAGCTCATCTACTCCCCTAAACGTCTCAATAATAGTAAATCCCTTAAGTATAAACTTCTCCATCTCATTAACTATAAACTCACTAAATACGGCAACCTTAGCTAGAGGATAAGATAACCTATTCATAGCTTCGCCATGGGGCGTATCACCTAGAGCAATGTATGGTATTCTATAGCCAAAAGCTACTCTAACAGCTGGAGGTGAGGGGTAGGATATTAAGACTTTTGGTTTAAAATCTTCAATGACAACGTTTAAGTCTAATATTCTACCAATATCTGCTAATAGTTTACCTCTTAGAGTCTCACCACCATATACCCCTGTTACTACATAGGGTTCGCCTAGTAATTCTAAAACCTTAATTATATAGTCGTAGCTTCTAGCTGTAATTACTGTATCATAACCTCTCTCTCTTAGTAGCTTACTAAAAGTGGCTGCTAGTAAAGCTCTTTTAGCTGTTGAGGCATCAAGCCATACTGTAGCTTTCCCCACTATATACACCATTATGAGTAGCTAAATTTTAACCTATTAAGCTAAGATTATATTAGAATTAAAATAGGCTCTAATAAATATAGTTTAGCGGGGGGATTCTATGCGTAAGCTATTCGGTACAGATGGTATTAGAGGAGTTACTGGAACAGAGCTAACACCAGAGATGGCTCTTAGACTTGGTAGAGCTATTGGAGCATTCTTCGGTCTAGGCAGTAGGGTCTTAGTAGGTAGGGATGTTAGAGCTGGAGGTGATATGATACTATCAGCTGTAGTATCTGGACTTTTGGCTGAGGGTGTTAAGATTTACAATGCTGGATTAATACCAACTCCAGCTCTACAGTTTGCTGTTAGAGAGCACTCATACGATGGCGGAGTTATGGTTACAGCTAGCCATAACCCCCCAGAATATAATGGTATTAAAGTAATAGACTCTAGTGGAGTAGAGGTTTCAAGAGAAGATGAGGCTATAATAGAAGATTACTACTTTAAAGGACATGGTAGTAGGCTTGAGTGGAGGTCTCTAGTAGATTCCCCTGAAGTAAGGGTAGGGTTAATAGAAGACTACGTTAACGCTATTGTAATGCAGGTAGATAGAGATGAGATAGCTAAACATAGATTTAAAGTTGTAGTAGACTGTGCTAATAGCGTGAGTACCCTCACAACCCCACTCCTGCTTAGAAGACTAGGAGCCAAAGTTATATCACTAAACTGCCACCTAGACCCAGAGTTTCCAGGTAGAGAGCCTGAGCCTACTCCTCAGACTCTAAGCGAAGCCTCAAGCTTAGTCTTATCTTCTAAAGCTGATATAGGCGTGGGCCACGACGGAGATGCTGATAGAGCTATAATGATAGATGATAAGGGCCAAGTACATTGGGGTGATAGATCAGGTACTCTACTAGCAGTTCACGCCTCATATAAGTGGAGAGAGCTACCAAGGAGAGTATATACTGGAGTATCTAGTAGTATACTAATAGAGGAGTACCTTAAACAACATAATATTACAGTAGTATGGACTCCTGTAGGCTCTGTTACTATAGCTAGAACAATAATGAATGAGGGTGGAGCTATAGCTGGGTTTGAAGAAAATGGAGGATATATCCATGTGCCACACCAGTATGTAAGAGATGGTGCTATGAAACTAGCATTAACTCTAGATATGATGGCTTCATTAAGGGAGAAGCTTAGTGATATCTTTGCTAAACTACCAGTATACTATACTCTAAAGACTAAGATTAAAGCTTCGAGAGAAGAGGCTCTATGCGCAGTAGAAGCTGTGAAAGAGTACTATTCAAACTATAGAATGATAACTATTGATGGAGTTAAAGTTTTCGGGGAAGACTTCTGGCTCCTAGTTAGACCCAGTGGCACCGAGCCTATCATTAGGATTATGGGTGAAGCTAAGAGTAGGGAAGAGATTAGTAGAATAATAGATCATATTAGCAAGTTCATAGTCACTAAGTGTATGAGAGGTAGTATGTTATGAGATACTACTTCTTTGAGCTCTTAGCATGCCCAGTATGTAAGAACCCAAATCTAATACTATACACAATACTAGAGGAGAGTAGAGAGGTAAATATTGATGTAGAAAAAGTTAGATGTAGGAGATGGTGTAGTCTATACTCGAGATCAGCTAGTGAGGTATTAATAGAGGAGTGTAGGAAGTGTACTCGTAGAGATATAATTGAGGGGGTAATAGTCTGTAATAATTGTGGTAGATGGTACCCTATAATTAATAGTATACCAGTAATGCTAGTTAATAAGTATAGGAATCCTAAAGAAGATGAAGTATTCATTAAGAGAAACATAGATAGAATTCCGGATAGTATAAGGAGTTTAATGAAAATTCCAAAAATATAAGTTAAGATTATAAGAGTTAGAATACAAAAGTAAAAGGGATAGAGGGGATAATAAGAATTGAGTCAAAGCAGAGATATGGGGGAGTTCGTGAGAAGTCTTGAAAGATGGGTAGCTGTACAGAAAGTTATCCTGGAGAATTTTAAGCAAATAGATGAGAGAATTAGAAACTCAGATAGATTAGACATAATAATTCATACAAGACTTGCATTTAACCATGTAATAAGAACACTAAGAGCATTTGATGACTGGCTTCAAGACCCATTCATATCAAGTAATATTCCTAGAGATTTGCTACTAGAAGTATGGTCAACGTCACTAAAACTAGTAGAGACACTCCTAGAACTAGATATAAAACATACATCTGAAGTTAAGAATATCATAGAGAAGGCTATAAAAGAGGGGCAGGTAAGCCCTATATTAGCACAGCTTAGAGACCTAGCAGCACCTAGGGGAGAAGAGAGGGAAAGGAGAGGACCAGCTATATCAATATAGCGGTAACCCTGCCTAAAACTATTTTTAAGCTTCTCGTAGTCCCACATAGCTTTAAGATTCACTAGACTCCTTACTCATAGCTTTAAGTAGTTGGTGAGTAGCTTCAGCAGCATACTTAAGGGCAGCCCTAGCCTTAATTAGTTCTATTGTAGATTGTAGATTGTCTATTCTAACCTCGATTATAGTACCTTCAGGCTTCTCCTTATAAGATAGTTTAGCTAGTTCTCCCTCGAACCCTGATCTAACTTGTAGAGTTCTTAGATCTTCCTCAACACTACTCAAATACTCTCTAATCTCACTAGGTAAGGCTACGGGGGTTTCAAATACTAGCCTTACATAGTCTTCTCCTAAATGTATTCTAGCTAATTTTTTCTTCCCAACCTTAACATCTTCTACTCTCTCACCTATAACATAATCTCTACTAGTTTCAAGTAGTGCTAGTATAGTCTTTAGAGCTTTAAGCCTACGCTCTAACTTAGCTATCTCATCTTTGAGCCACTCAACAACCTCCTCTTTACTTATATACTCTACCTGCTCCTCACTAGTCTTACTCAAAGTACCTCCCTACTACACTATGTCTTACAGCTAATTGTAGGGGGGAGGGATAGTGTTATTATAGTCTTACCAATTAAACTTAATTTAATAGAGTAGACAAAGCAGAATAGATGTTTATAAATAAACTATTACTTAATTATATATAACGTCATCCTAGCATTCAATATGACTACTTTACTTGTTCCCGTACTATTTCAAATAGCTTAGTATAATATTAAATACTTGAGATCTAAGCTTATGGTTGTCTTAGCTTATTTTTAATTAGCTAGGAAAGCTTACATAAGGTTTCTGATATGGTTAGTAGGGCTAAGAGGCTATGCCTAGCTTCATTGAGGTATGGTGTGTTATCAAATTCTCTTATATAATTTAATATATTATTAGCTACTCTACAAGTTCCTATAGTTAATGCTATCATATTGCTTGCCTCAGCATACTTTACTATTAAGCTACACTCATATATAAGAGATTCTAGTATAAGCTTCCACCTATAAAACTCTGCTAACCTATTAATATCATGTCCTGCTAGCTTTTGAATCTTTTTTTCCAGACTACTAACCTTACTATAATACTCTAATAAGCTAATATAAGCCCCCTTAAACTCATCTAATAGAGTAAAGCTCAAAATATGCACCACTATAAGCTATGACAATACCTAGAATATACGAGGTAAGGGATAGTATAACCTCTAACACGGGGAAAAGAGACATCTTACTCCTTAAGGTAAAGTTTCAGTTTTTATC
>JAUQQR010000013.1 GCA_030549835.1 Thermoproteota archaeon | reverse complement strand
GTACTCAGGATTTATAAATCTTATGAGTTATACCCCTATGGATTTAGATTATGTAACGAGGATTTCAATCATAGAGAGGATAGCATGGAAAGCACTACTGTTAGCACATATCTGATTGCGTTAAGAGTTCTAAGCATCTACAAACCTAAAGAAAAGGGACAGCCGCCGAACCCTATAATCATAAATCTTTGAAAGCTCAAATTGCTACGTCTATGCTGTCTTTGTCATTGATTATAAGTTATATTCATATATTATCATATTCATATTAGAACTCTAGTCTAGACCCTATAGAGAGCAGTCTGCTACCATAGTAGACACTAGTCGAGGCAACATTCACTCTAGGAAAGCTTGAGATTTGGATTGGGATAGAATTAGAGTGGGTAGGAATGTGTTTAAATGTATTTAAGGCTAGGGATTATAAGATTCTATGGGATACAGTATATTGTCTATTAAAGAACCTGATAGAAGAATACTTAAGCATAGGCTTGTACCAGAGCATAGGGTTTTAAGTTTTGAGGAGGCTGTGGGTATTTTGAAGAGTCTCGGTGTTAAGCCTTGGCAGCTACCTCAGATTAGTGTGAATGATCCAGTAGTTAGGCTTTTAGGTGCTAAGCCCGGTGATATTATTGAGATTAAGAGGAGATCTCCAACAGGGGGAGTATCTATAGCTTACAGGCTTGTAGTAGCTTTTGAGAGGAGAGCTTAAAGTGGCAGGTAGTGGTAGATTTGATAGTCTAAGTGCTAGTGATTTATGGGTAGCCTTTAAGTCTTATATTAACACGTTAGGCTTAGCTAGGCAGCACTTGGACTCATATAATGTTTTTATTTCAAAGAAGTTAATGGAGATTATTAACTCTATGGGTGAGATAAAGCCAGCTTGGAGAATAAGAAGGAGGCAAGATATTCTTCCATTAGAAGGACCTAGTGTTAAGATTGTGATTAGTGTTCCAGAGAGTATAGATCAGGCTTATAGCAAACCGCAAGTTAAGGAGGCTGAAGGCTACATACACCCTATAACACCTTATGAGTGTAGAGTTAGAGACATAACATATGCTGTATCACTTTATGCAGATGTAAAACTAGTACAGGACGGTGTTGAGGCTGAGAGGAAAAGGTTGAAAATTGCAGATATTCCAGTTATGGTTAAATCAATAATAGATCCATTGAGTAGGATGAGTGAAGAGGAGCTTATTGCTGTAGGTGAGGATCCTAGAGATCCTGGAGGATACTTTATAATAAATGGGAATGAGAAGGTTATAGTTGCTCAAGAAGACCTAGCAGTTAATAGGATAATTGTTGGTAAAGCTGCAACAGGCACAGCTAAGATAACTCATTCTGCTAAAGTAGTGTCTACAAGGCTTGGTGTTAGAAGGCAAGTCATAGTTGATAGAATGCAAGATGGCAGTCTTGAGGTGACAGTATCTAAGTTAAACTATAGGATACCATTCGTAGTCTTAATGAAAGCTCTAGGCTTTGAGAAGGAGTCTGAGATAGCATTCGCAGTATCTCCTGACCCACAGATTCATAGAGAACTCTTGCCAAGCTTTGAGAAAGCTACAGAGTTAGCTAAAACTAAAGAAGATGCACTCAAGTTCCTAGGCAATAGGCTTGCCCCAGGGCAGCCTATAGAGCTCAGGATAGCTAGGGCTGAAGAATTCATAGATAATCAACTTCTACCACACATAGGAACTAGGCCTGAAGATAGGAGGAAGAAAGGCTATTACCTAGCTGAGATGGCCAATAGAGTACTTCAGTTATATCTGGGCCTAAGACCTGAAGATGATAAGGACCACTACTCTAATAAGAGGGTTAGGTTAGCTGGAGATTTAATAGCAGAGATTTTTAGAGATGCTGTAGAAATCTTTGCTAGGACATTACAAGCACAACTCGAAGAGTATATTGTGCAGAGGAGGAAGATTAGGTTAACATCGTTAATTAGAAGTGATATTATAAGTGAGAGATTAAAAACAGCTATTGCTACAGGTAACTGGAGCCAAGATAGGACTGGTATTAGCCAAGCTCTCGATAGAACCAACTGGATAAGCCTTCTAAGCCACTTAAGGAGGGTTATATCACCTCTAAGTAGGGGTCAAGCACACTTCGAGGCTAGAGACTTACATGGAACACATTGGGGTAGGCTATGCCCATTCGAGACCCCTGAGGGTATTAATGTAGGCTTAGTGAAGAACCTAGCCCTAACAGCATATATATCTGTAGGTGTTAGTGAGGAGGCAATAGAGAAGATATTATATGAAGAACTTGGAGTAATACCTATAGACGATCTATTAAATGAAGCTATTAAGACTGGAGCGCCACCAAAGATTATGATCACAGCTTCTAAAGTATTCTTAAACGGTAGACCTATAGGATATCATCCAGATGGTGAGAGTCTTGTAAAAACTATTAGAGAAAGGAGGAGGAGCAATAGACTATGTTATGGTAGAGTTGAGGATCATAGATGCTTTGAGGTTAGTGTAGCCCATATTAAGATAGGATCCATAAGTGAGGTTTACATTAATACAGATGAGGGTAGGCTAATGAGGCCGGTTATAGTAGTTGAGAATGGTAAACCCAAATTGACATCTGAGCATATAAAGCTACTAGAGACCGGGAAGCTAAGATTTTGGGATCTTGTAGAGAGGGGGATAATAGAGTTCCTAGATCCCGACGAGGAGGAGAACACTTATATAGCAGAGCTTATATCTGATCTTACTAGTGAGCATACACACTTAGAGTTATGGCCAAGTGGCATAATGGGTGTATCTGCTAGTACTATACCATATGCAGACCATAACCAAAGCCCTAGGAATACTTACCAGTCAGCTATGACAAAGCAAGCTTTAGGATTATATGCTTTAAATTATAAGTATAGGATGGATAGTCACTCCTATATACTACAATATCCTCAAAAACCACTAGTTCAAGTTAGAAACCTTGATGTAATAGGTTATAACGATAGGCCCTCAGGTCAGAATATGATTGTAGCTATTATGGCCTATACGGGTTATAACATAGAGGATGCTATAATATTCAATAAAACATCTATAGACTATGGATTAGCTAGAGCATACTTCTTCAGAGTATACTCGGCTCAAGAGCAGGATTATCCTGGAGGTCTTAGCGATAGAATAACTATTCCATCACCAAGACTCTACGACCATAAAGGAGACCAGTACTATAGAAAATTAGCACCAGACGGAATAATCTATCCTGAAGTTGAAGTTGAAGGCGGAGACGTCCTTATAGGGAGAGAGAGTCCGCCAAGGTTCATGGGGGAGGAGAGGGTAGTATCAACAGTTCTAATATCTAATAGGGATACTAGCATACAACTAAGGTATGGAGAGTCGGGTGTTGTAGACACTGTACTTTTAACTAGGACTATAGAGAGGAATAAGCTTGTTAAAGTTAGAGTAAGAGATTTAAGGATACCAGAGATTGGAGATAAATTTGCTAGTAGGCATGGGCAGAAGGGAGTTATAGGGATGGTAATACCCGCTTATGATATGCCCTATACAGAGGAGGGGATAACTCCAGACGTTATATTAAATCCTCACGCTATACCATCACGTATGACTGTAGGGCAGCTTTTAGAGGAGATTGCGGGGAAACTTGGGGCTATAAAGGGAGCATTCGTGGATGCTACATCATTCTATAGAGACGATATTGATAATATACGTTTTGAGCTTTTAAAGTTAGGGTATGATCCAAGTGCTAGAGAGGTATTATATGATGGTAGGACTGGAGAGATTATAGAGAGGCCTATAGTAATCGGCGTAGTATTCTACCAGAGACTATATCATATGGTTTCAGATAAGATGCATGCTAGGGCTACAGGGAAGGTACAGCTACTCACTAGACAACCTACTGAGGGTAAGGCTAAGCAGGGTGGGTTAAGATTTGGAGAAATGGAGAGAGATAGCCTGGTAGGTCATGGTGTTGCCATGGTAGTTAGAGATAGACTATTAGATGCAAGCGATTCATATATAATCTATGTCTGTAACCTATGCGGCAATATTGGATGGTATAATAGGAGGAAAGGCTTCTATGAGTGTCCAATTCATGGAGTTGAAGGTGATATTAAGCCTGTGAAGGTACCATATGCCTTCAAACTCTTACTCCAAGAGCTAGTAGCTATGGCTATAAAGCCTGAGATAAAGGTTTCAGATAAAATCTCAGTACTGGCCAAGATATTAGGAAGCGAAGGTAGCCAGAAGCTTGGATTAAGAGAGAATCAGGATAAGGAGGCTAGCGGGTAGGTGATATAATATGTCGTTTAGAGTTGAGAGATTTAGCGAGCCATTCGTTATTGAAAAAATTATTTTCGGGTTATTATCGCCTCAAGAGATTAGGAAGATGGCTAAGGTAACAGTACTTAGATCAGATATATATGAGGCTGACGGCTCCCCGGTAGTAGGAGGCCTTAGAGACCCGCATTTTGGAGCAATAGAGCCTGGAGAGAGATGCCCTATATGTGGTAATACCAGGGAGGAGTGTCCAGGACACTATGGGAAGATAGAGCTAGCTAGACCAGTACTATTACCGCATCTAGGGGATACCATATATTCTCTACTGCAAGCTACGTGTAGGAGATGTGGTAAGCTTCTACTCTCTTCTGAGAGGATAGACTATCTCCTAAGAATATATCGTAGGCTTAAAGAGAAGTGGCCTAGACTAGCTGAGGTTATGGTTAATAATATAGTTAAGGAGGCTTCAGATAATAAAGAGTGTCCTCACTGTAGAGAGAAGCAGTTCGATATAAGGTATATAAGACCAATAATATTCTATGAGAGGAAGCCTGAAGGAGAAGTTAGACTAACTCCAATTGATATAAGGGATAGACTCGAGAAAATACCTGACGATCACGTACTACTACTAGGTATAAATCCTAAGAGAGCTAGGCCTGAATGGATGGTATTAACAGTATTACCCGTACCTCCACTTGCTGTTAGACCATCTATTACGTTAGAGACCGGATTAAGAGCTGAGGATGACCTGACTCATGCTCTAGCAGAGATTATAAGGCAAAATGAAAAGCTTAAGAGTTTCCTAACAACAAATGCTCCTGAGGGTATGATTGAAGATGCTTGGCTTACACTACAACATGTAATAGCAGCTTATATAGATAACGAGTTACCAAACATATACCAGCTTACTCATAGGAGGAGGAGGCCTCTAAAGACTCTAGCTCAAAGACTTAAAGGGAAAGAGGGTAGGCTTAGGGGTAATCTATCAGGGAAGAGAGTTAACTTCTCCGCGAGGACTGTGATAAGCCCTGACCCGTATATTAGTATAAATGAAGTTGGAGTACCAGTAGAGATAGCTAAGATTTTAACAGTACAAGTTACTGTAACACCACATAATATTGAAGAGATTAAGAAATATATATTAAACGGCCCCCACAAATGGCCTGGAGCCACGTTTGTTTATAAGATTAGACAGGATAGGAAAATAGACTTAAGATACCAGAAAAATTATAGGCAGTTAGCTGAGGAGCTAGAGCCAGGTGATATAGTTGAGAGGCATCTAATAAATGGTGACATAGTACTATTTAATAGGCAGCCTACACTACATAGAATGTCTATTATGGGTCATATAGTTAGAGTTATGCCAGGTAAAACTTTTAGGATAAATCTCCTAGTATGCCCGCCTTATAACGCTGATTTTGATGGTGATGAAATGAACTTACATGTTCTTAGACTAGAAGAAGCTCAGAGTGAGGCGAGAGAGCTCCTACTAGTAGAGAAGCATATACTAACACCTAGATATGGAGGACCAATAATTGGCGGTAGACAAGACTATATTAGTGGAGCATACTTATTAACTATGAAGACAGAGTTCTATAATCTAGATGAGGTATCTAAGCTAGTATCTAGGTCTGAGAAACCCGTGCATTTGCCAGAGCCCGCTATACTTAAGCCTAAACCACTATGGACTGGTAAACAGATCGCATCACTATTCCTCCCAGAGGATTTAAACTTTATAGGTAAGTCTAAGGTGAATAGTGGGCTATTGAAATGTGATAATGAGGATTGCCTCAACGACTCATATATTGTTGTTAGAAGCGGTAAACTACTTATGGGCGTCCTAGATAAAAATGCTATTGGAGCAGAGCAACCTAACAACTTACTGCACATAATAGCCTTAGAGTATGGAGAGAGTAAGGCTAGAGAACTTCTAGACTCTCTATTTAGAGTTTTTATTCGAACTTTAGAGGTTAAGGGTTTAACAATAGCTTTAAATGATATAGAGGTGCCAGTTGATGCTATGAGAGAGATTGAAGAGCTTATAGCCGAGGCTAAGAGGGAAATTGAGGAATTAATTAGGAGGTATAATGAGGGATCCCTAGAGCCGATACCTGGTAGAACATTAGAGGAGAGTCTAGAGCTAATGATAATAGAGAGACTCCAAAAGCTTAGGAGTAACGCTGGAGAAGTAGCCATTAAATACCTAAATCCATTTAATGACATCTTCATAATGTCTAAGACTGGAGCTAGAGGTAGTGATGTTAATATAACCCAGATGGCATCTATGCTAGGCCAGCAGACTATAAGAGGTAAGAGGATTACGAGAGGATTTAGGACAAGAACCCTACCCCACTTCAGAGAGGGTGATTTAAGCCCAGAAGCTAGAGGATTCATTAAAGGTAACTTTAGAAATGGGCTAAGACCTACAGAGCTTTTCTTCCATGCAGTAGCAGGGAGGGAAGGGCTAGTAGATACTGCAGTTAAAACTTCTCAAAGCGGGTATATGCAGCGTAGGCTAATAAATGCACTCCAAGACCTAGTTGTATCATATGATGGGACAGTGAGAGACTCGTGGAATAATATAGTACAGTTTAAGTATGGCGAAGATGGTGTAGATCCTTCAAGAACTTATCATGGTAAACCAGTCGATATAAATAGGGTCATTGACATTATTAGAGCTAGAAGCTCGGAGGGTGAGAGTTGAGGAGAAGTCTTAAATCTATCTTAAAATCTGCAAAAGAGATCCTACCAGAGAATTTATATGAAGAGCTTGTTAAGAAGCTTGAAGAAGCTAAAGACTTAACTAGTAAGGATAAGTATGAGGTCGTAGAAGAGGTTATAAGGAGATATATCGTATCTATGGTTGAACCAGGAGAGCCTGTAGGGACTGTAGCAGCTCAATCTATTGGAGAGCCTGGGACCCAGATGACTTTAAGAACATTCCACTACGCGGGCCTCATGGAGTTTGATGTTACGCTAGGTCTACCTAGACTTATAGAAGTTGTTGATGCTAAGAGAGAGCCCTCTACCCCAATAATGGAGATATACCTAGATGAAGATCACAGATATAGTGAGGAGAAGGCTAGAGAAGTAGCTAGGAAGATAGAGTATACTACCCTAGAGAAGGTAATGTATAGTTTAGAGTATACTCTAGGCGATAGGAGAGTATTAATTAAGCTAGATCCTGAAATGCTAGAAGATAAAGGTGTTACTTCGAATATGATTCTCACAGTTTTAAATAATACTAATATAGGAGAAGCTATACTTAGTCCAGAGGATCCATATGCTATAATCTTAGATGTTTCAGAGAAGGTTATCCCAGACGAGAAATTATTTGATTATAAGACGTATAAGGAGCTAGAATTTAAGTTAAGAAAACTCTACATTAAAGGTATTAAGGGTATTAATAGGACTAGTATTAAAGTTATCGACGAGAAGATTATTGAAGGTAAAGTTGTGAGAGAATACGCTATAATAACAGAGGGTAGTAATCTAGCTGAAGTCCTCAAGGTTGAAGGAGTAGATTATACTAGAACAAAAACAAATAATATATTTGAGATAGCTGAAGTCTTAGGTATAGAAGCTGCTAGGAATGCTATCATAGAGGAGATTATGAAAGTACTAGAAGATTCAGGCTTAGATGTTGACATAAGACATGTTATCCTCGTTGCAGATGTTATGACATGGAGTGGTGCAGTAAGGCAGATTGGCAGGTTAGGTGTTGCAGGAGAGAAGCCTAGTGCCCTAGCTAGGGCGGCATTCGAAGTTACAGTTAAGCAATTATATGATGCAGCTGTTGCTGGTGAAGAAGAAAGCTTAAGAGGAGTTACCGAGAGTATAATAGTAGGACTACCGCCTAGAGTTGGAACAGGGTTGGTTATAATGAGTATTGGTATACAGCCCACAAACCAGATTAGGGAGAGGTGATAATTATGTCTACAGCTCACATACCGTTAGATAGAGAGATAAAGAATCTAGTAAAGACTGGTAAATACTACCTAGGCTCTAAGAAATCACTAAAGGCTATAGCAAGAGGCGAAGCCAAGCTACTCATAATAGCTTCAAATATACCATCAGACTTAAAAGAGAAAGCCTTATATTACGCAAAACTATCCGGGATACCAGTCTTAACATATAATGGTAGAAGTGTAGATCTAGGACTAGTAGCTGGTAAGCCATTCCCAGTATCAATGATAGCCGTCCTAGATCAAGGATCATCTAGGATACTAGAAGTGGCTAACCTAAGCATGACACAGTAGGGTGTATACTATGAGTAGTGATAGAATAACAGTCGATGAATTTAAGTATATGTCAGTCTTTAGTGAAATAACAGGTGCTACACCTGTTAGATGTGTTATTGATAATGAGAATAGTAGACTATTATTCCTAGTTGGGAAAGGAGAGCTAGGAAAAGCAGTTGGTAGAGGAGGGAGGAATATTAAGATACTTAGTGATCTATTCAGAAAACCTGTAGAAGTCTACGAGTTCTCAGAAGACTTACATGAAATGATTAAAAACCTATTTGTAGGAGTTAATATTTTAGAGATTAATGTAACAGTTAGAAATGAAGAGAAAATAGTAAGTATTAGGGTTAAGGAGGAAGATAAAGGTAAAGCTATAGGCAAGAATGGTAGGAATGTTAGGAGAGCTAACATTATTCTAGGTAAACTATTCGGTGTATCAAGAGTTATAATAAGATAAAATATAAGGCTTAAGCATATGATGGAATTTAGGGAGTAATTAATGCCAGGTAAGAAATCCCCAATGGGACTATACGCGGCTAGGCTATTAAGGAAGAAGAGGTTAAAGTTTAAGTGGAGTCAGAAAGAGTTTAGGAGAAGAGCCTTAAGATTAAAGGAGAAATACGATCCCCTAGAAGGAGCTCCTATGGCTAGAGGTATAGTCCTAGAAAAAGTTGGTGTAGAGTCTAGACAGCCTAACTCAGCTCTAAGAAAATGCGTTAGAGTACAACTCGTGAAAAATAAGAAAGTAGTTACAGCATTCGTACCATATGATGGAGGCATACTATACATCGATGAGCACGACGAGGTAATCATAGAAGGTATAGGAGGCCCTATGAGCAAATCTCTAGGCGACATACCTGGAGTGAGATATAAGGTTGTAATGGTTAATGGAGTATCTCTAAAAGCTCTATGGGAGGGGAAAAAGCAGAAGCCGAGAAGATAATAATTAAAATCTAATGAGTTTCACAAATCTCTTCTACTAGATAAAGATGCTTAGATTACTCAAATAGTTTAGCAATTAATACTAATTTTATTCTAATGAGCTCTGTAAACAGTAGAGATACTTATAATATTTGATCCAGGATTAACTATATGCCTCGGTTAAAACTTTTATCTTAAGCTAATAATATTACCCAACAATACTATGTTAGCTCCCTCTACGTGCCTATTTCTCAGTTAATTACATATTATGAAGTATGATATTAATTTGATAAGCTATCGAAGAGTTTCCTCATTGATTAATTGGATAATTTAAGAGTTAGGAGAAGTTTATCTGACCTCCTTCCTACCCTAAAAAACCTCTAGAGGAGGTTTAAGGCTATATTCTTAGTTTTACTGATTTCAGCTCTACGCCTAGTTTTTATTATATTAACTAGTTCTCATATAATACAAGACTTGGAGCTATAATTTCTACTATTATGAAGAGCATAATACATGAACAAATCTAATACCTAGCACTTCTACTACTCTTAGACTTAAGCTATGTTTAAGAGCTACCCTCCATAGATTATAAACTCTACTATATCATCTTCACCCTAGAGAAGCGGGGCTTTCAGGTTGTAATAGACTTTACTCTACCTATTCTCTTCTTCAAATTTCTCTTGTTGGTCTACAAATGTTTTCTTTACGTATATAGCTTTACCAGATACTATTGCTAGGTAAACAGCATGGCTTGGAATCATTTTAATTGTTATATTTACTCCTCCTTCCTCAAACTTAACTGATGCTGTGTATAACCCTGTTACTGGATCTAACTCATCTATCGTTACATGTTTGAGTCCTCTGCTTATAGCTTCTTTAAAGACCTCATTTGATAATAGGAATGTGAAGAGACTCTGTCTTCTTGGTGCTGTTGCTGTTCCATTAAATACTTTAATTGCTTCCGCTACATCAGATGGAATATTTACCATTGTGAATACTCTACCATCCTCTAAGGCTAGGTTTAACTCTATAAGGTATCCACTTAGCCCAGTATACATATCTCTTACAAGTCTATGGCTTACATATACATCTCTAACTTTTATTAGGGTATCATCGCTTATCAAATAGATACACCATGTTACCTCTCTTTCTAATCTATCGTCGACCTTAATATAGTTTTGTGATAAGGTTTAAATAATGGTAGGTATTATTGAGTCTTTAAGCATTACTAGTTATAGTAGCTTTACTAATAATATCTTCTATAGCACATATTAATCTAGAAGTAACACCCCATGCAGTTAGCTGTCTCCCACTCATTACGGAATATTTTCTATAAGCATATTTTATAGTAGATTCTTCAAAATCGCCGTGTGGGAAAGCTCCAATCCCTATGATAGCATTTTCTCTTAAAGCTTCTCTAACTATATTATCCATAGTTGCTGGCTCACCTTTCTCCCATAACAATATTAGCTTACCCTCTCTACCAATAAATTCTTCTAGGTTATCAGCAACTTTAAAAATTAAAGGTTCTAAAGATATAGGAGGTACCTTATTATTCCTCAATAAATCAGCCATAACACCCTTAAATCTCTCAAAATGCTTAGGTATCCTAGTACCTCCTCTAATCTTAAATACTCTACCATCTAAGATATGGAAAAATAACTCTATAGATCCCTCATATACTAGGGGGGTATCACTTGCTATGAGTAGGCATATGTGTAGTATATCAGGCCTCCCCCTCTTCCACTTTAAACTAAGACTGCTCATAGCATTATAGTGAAGGCTCTTATCAAGAATAACTCTGCTAGCTGGAATCCCATACCTCTTACACGTTTTAATAACGTCTGGATGATTATAGAGCTCCTCAGGGATAAGCTCTAGAGATGACTCAACAAAAAGAATTCTTATCTTTGTAAAGCTCAAGTTACATACCCGTAGTTTGTCACTCGTAAAAGAAATTATAAACATTAATATAGTTGAGTTTAATTTCTATATCCTACTATATACACACTTTATACTAATCAATGTTATAGTAAAGATCATTTAGATAAATTATGATCTGAATATACACGATGATTTATAGTAAAGCTTATATAGAAGCGGCTTTATATTAAATTTTCGGAGTTAGATATTGGGGTATGTAAAGGGGGTATAGGATATGGCAAGTGGGGTTCCAATATTAGTGTTAAAGGAGGGAGCTCAGAGAACTCATGGTAGGGAGGCTCTAAGAGCTAATATCTTAGCTGCTAAGGTAATGGCTGAGATATTAAAGACTAGTCTAGGGCCTAGAGGATTAGATAAGATGCTTGTAGACTCTTTTGGGGACATAGTGGTTACTAATGATGGAGCAACTATTGTGAAAGAAATGGAGGTTCAGCATCCAGCAGCTAAACTCCTCGTAGAGGTTGCTAAAGCTCAAGATGCTGAGGTTGGAGATGGTACTACATCTGTTGTAGTTTTAGCAGGCACATTACTTGAAAAAGCTGAGAAACTTTTAGATGAGAATATACACCCATCTATAATAATTAATGGTTTTACTAAAGCTCTCAAGAGATCATTAGAGATCCTAGATAAAATTGCTGATCCAGTTAATGTAGAAAATGATGAGAGTCTAAAGAAGATTGTTGAGACTACATTAGCTAGCAAGTATGTAGGACATGGCCCTGAGAGGATAAAGCTAGCTGAGATAGTATTAGAAGCTATAAGGATAATATCTGAGAAGAGGCCCGATGGGACTTACTATGTAGACTTAGATAATGTTAAGATTGAGAAGAAGAAGGGAGGCAGCTTATTTGACTCTAAGATAATTAGAGGCATAGTATTAGATAAGGAAGTTGTTCATCCAGGAATGCCTAGGAGAGTAGAGAAAGCTAAGATACTAGTATTAGATGCTCCTCTCGAAATACAGAAGCCTGATTTAACAACAAAGATTAGAGTTACTGATGTAGAGCAGTTAGATAAATTCTTGGAAGAAGAGACTAAATTATTGAGAGAAATGGTTGAGAAAATAGCATCTACAGGAGCTAATGTCGTTATAACACAGAAAGGTATAGATGAGGTTGCTCAACACTTCCTAGCAAAGAAGGGTATACTAGCTGTTAGGAGAGTTAAGAGGAGTGATATTGAGAAGCTTGCTAGAGCAACTGGAGCAAAAATAGTTACAAGCCTTAGAGAGCTTAAAGAAGAGTACCTAGGCTATGCCGAGCTAGTAGAGGAGAGGAAAGTAGGAGAAGAGAAAATGGTCTTCGTAGAGGGGGCTAAGAACCCGAGGAGTGTAACTATACTATTAAGAGGAGCTAACGACATGATACTAGATGAAGCTGAGAGAAATATAAAGGATGCTCTCCACGCCTTAAGGAATATACTTAGAGAGCCTAAGATAGTATCAGGTGGGGGAGCTTCAGAGATAGAGCTAGCAGAACAATTAAGGGTATATGCTAGAACAGTAGGTGGTAAAGAGCAACTAGCTATTGAAGCTTATAGTGAAGCCCTAGAAACTATACCATTAATTCTAGCAGAAAGTGCAGGCCTAGATCCGCTAGACTCACTACTACAGCTAAGAAGCCTACATGCAAAAGGATTAAAGAATGCTGGAGTTAACGTACTAGGAGGTAAGATAGCAGATAACATGTATGATCTAGGAGTATTCGAGCCACTACTAGTCAAGAAACAGGTTGTGAAGAGTGCTACAGAAGCTGCTATAACATTAATTAAAATAGATGATGTAATAGCAGCAGCTCCACCAAAGAAAGAGGAAAAAGCTAAGAAAGGAGAAACAGAAGAAGAATCTGAAAGCCGTCCTAGTGGCTTAGAGGATCTCAGCTAACGCTTTAATAGATTAAGGCTTTAATCTTTTTTTAAGTTACGCTAGAGTTCTCTTATTATCTGGGTTTAGTAGTTGAGAGTCTGTCTAGTACTAGATTGGCACCCGGGTAGTATAGGTGGTGTTCAATCTCATGTTAGGGATCTAGCTAGGCTACTATCATCTAGGGGGTTTGATGTTTGTATAGTTTCAAGGAGGATTGGTGAAGGGGATATTGATATTGAGTATAGTGAAGGCCACTATTTAATTGACTCTATACTCCCAATTGAAACCCTATTCGTCCCTCCAGATCCTAATAGTTTAGTTGATGCATTATTTAAGCTTAAGCCAGATATTGTACATTCTCATCATATATTTACTTTGACTCCACTTTTTGCATTGAAGGCTGCTAGTGATCTTAATATAGCCCGTTTGGCTACTAATCATTCAATATTCTTAGCTTACGATTTTAGGTTTTTGTGGAATACTATTTCTCTAATACTACCTACAAGGTATTATCTCCAGTATTCTCAAGCAGTCATATCTATTAGTAAAGCTGCAGACTTATTTGTGGAGAGTATTATGGGTTCTGATTTTAAAGCTAAGAGGTATGTAATCCCTGGAGGTGTTGACTCTAATAAATTCACTCCTCCAGAGAAGGAACCTGAAGATGATATAGTACTCTTTATTGGTAGACTCGTCTACAGGAAGGGGTTACACGTATTAATTAAGGCATTTTCTAGGATAGCCTCAAAGAGGGATATTAAGCTATACGTTATAGGTAAAGGCTATATGGAGATACCTGCTAGGATACTCGCTAAGACTTATGGAGTAGATAATAAGATACACTTTTTAGGCGTCATACCAGAGCATATTAAACCAAACATTTACAGGAAAGCTAAAATAGTCGTAGTACCAAGCATATTTAACGAGAGCCTAGGAATAGTAGCCTTAGAAGCTATGGCTAGTGGTAGGCCAGTAATAGCGAGTAATGTCGGGGGGTTAAGCGAGCTCATAATAAATGGAGAGACAGGATTACTAGTAGAACCTGGAGATGAAGACTCTATAGGAGAAGCTATAGAAAAACTACTCGAAGATAAAAACCTTAGGTTAAAACTAGGAAATAATGCTAGAAAAATTATAGAAGAAAAATACTCCTGGGATGTAGTAGTAGATAAAATTATAAGAGTCTACGAGGAACTACTAAATTATGGATGATGAAGCGGGTAAAACGATTAGATGAGATAGGTCTTAAGCTCTGACAGCTCTTCTATCATAAACCATTTAGAAGTAAGAGGTCACAGTATGCTACGTTAATGAATATCTATATAGCCTATATAATGATTATACTTTACAGCTAAAGCTTCTCATACATACAGTATACGTATGGATCAGGAAATGGGGGGTGTAAGAATAGTGAGTACTAGGTTATTGGTTGGAGGCATATTAGTACTACTCGTAGTGATGGGTGTCTTTGTATGGTACCTTGCTGGTAGAGAGAGTGGTAAAGTAGGAGAGGTAGCTCAGACTCCTACTATAATAGCTGGTGGTAGGCAGATTGTCCTACTAGGATCTGGAGCTACATTCATATACCCACAGCTTGATGCATGGGCTAAAGAGTTTTCTAAGAGATACTCTAATGTTAGGATTGAGTATAACCCTACCGGTAGCGGGACTGGACAGAGACAGTTTATAGAGAAGGTTGTAGACTTTGCTGGAAGCGATCCACCACTATCTAAGAAGAACTGGGAGCAGGCTAGAGGCGATCCCAGGGGGGTGATACAGTTACCTGTGGTTATTGGAGCTGTTGTTATGGTATATAATATTCCAGGCTTAGAGGGGAGGCTTAAGCTTAATGGCGAAGTAATAGCCTTAATATACTTAGGTGAAATCGAGTACTGGGATGATCCTAGGATTAAAGCATTAAACCCAGAGTTAAAACTACCACATGAGCGTATAATAGCAGTTCATAGATCGGATTCTAGCGGTACTACACATGTCTTCACACTATTCCTCTATAAAGCATCTAAAGGTAAGTGGCCTAAAGAGCTAGTAGAGAAAGCTATAGAGTGGCCTGTTGATAAGACTGGCAGAGGGCTTGGAGGTAAAGGTAATCAAGGTGTAACAGATATAGTTAGGAGGACAGCATACTCTATCGGCTATGTTGAGTACTCCTACGCCATACTAGCCGGTCTACCTTGGGCTCTAGTAGAGAATGCTGCAGGGAGATTTGTTGATGCTACACCAGAAACCTTAGCTAAAGCTGCTGAAGCAGCATATCCACTACTACCTCAAAGCCTAGAGGACGACTTTAATGAGGCATGGGAGAATATGGTGTATCCGCCTGGGGAGGACTCTTATCCTATCACATCATTCTCATTCCTAATATTCTATAAGGTTTATCCAAGGGATAAAGCTGAGGCTATAAGGAAATTCATAGAGTGGATTAATACTGAAGGGCAAAACTATATTGTTCAAGGCTATATACCAATACCTGAGATAGTAAGAGAGTATAACCTTAGAGCTATAAATATTATATCAGAGGGCTAGAGGTTGAAATATGGTAGGAAATCTCTTCATGATAAGATTGTTTTTTACTCTCTAGCCATCCCAGCAATAATAATAGCGCTTATACTCCTACTCCTACTCTTAACTCAGACTAGTCTTAGTATCCCCATATTTAATGTTCAGGGAGTAACTAGTACATACATATCTACTACGTGGAGACCATCCTATGAGCCGCCTCCCACAGGGGCATGGTATGGCTTACTCCCCGCAATATGGGGCACTCTAACCTCAGCAATAATAGCTGTACTCTTAGCTCTCCCATTATCATTATCAGTTGTTATATTTGTAGAGGAGATTCTACCTAGAAGATTTAGAGAGTATATATCGGCTATAATAGATTTAATGGCTGGTATGCCTACCATACTATTCGGCATATGGGGTCTAAGCTTTCTCGGCCCTATCCTCCAAGCCTATGTGATGACCCCCCTACATGAATACTTAGGCTTCATACCTGTATTTTCATGTAAGCCATTAGCACCAGCAACTGTTCTAACAGCGGGTGTTCTCCTATCTCTAATGATTTTCCCCTTCATGGTAGTAGTTATACAGGAGACTTATAGAGCAATACCTATAACGTATAAGGAGGCAGGCTGGAGTCTAGGGTTAACTATGTACGAGTATGTTAAGCTAAATATGTCAATGATATCTCCGGCTATAGTATCAGCCATACTACTAGGCTTTGGGAGAGCGTCTAGCGAGACAGCAGCTGTAACACTAGTTGTTGGTAATGCTTATAATATAGGCTTTTGTATCCTAAGCCCTGCATATACAATATCTTCACTTATAGCCAATCAATTTACCGAGTCAGGAGATTTCCCATACATGCAGAACGCTCTATTTGCTGGAGGCCTTATACTACTAATCATAGGCCTCATAGTTAATACAATAGGGATAATAATACTTAGAAGGCTTAGATTCTAGAGGTGGAATACTAATGCCTAATTGGAGGAGTTTGAAGAGTAACGTCTTCATAGTTCTAGTAGTAATACTAGCTCTAATAGCTATAGCTCCAGTCTTCCACATAATAATATACATAACTCTTAGAGGACTACCTGTTATCTTAGAGGCTGGTATAGAATTCTTTATATCAACGCCAGCAGCAGTAATAGCTGAGAAACCTGGAGGCATAGCTCCGGCTATAGTTGGGACACTATTCATGACTACAATGGCGACTATAATCGCTGTACCTATAGCAGTCTTAGCTGCTACATTCTCGGCAGAATACCCAAACCACATAATAACTAAGGCTGTTAGAGCTACTTCAAGATCATTATTAGAGGTTGCTACTATACTAGTTGGTATGCTTGTATTTGCTCTAATAGTACTCCCACTGGGGAGGTTTACTGGATTAGCTGGAGCAATAGCGTTAGCTATAGTTATGATACCCTACGTCTACACCTATACAGAGTTAGCTCTACTCTCAGTTCCTAAAACATATATTGAGGCTGGGTATAGTATTGGGTTAAAAAAGGCTCAAGTTATATACTTAGTTACTCTTAGAATTGCTAGGAGAGGCGTAATGCGAGGTGTAACTATTGGAGTTGCTAAAGCTATGGGTGAGACTGCACCACTACTCTTCACAGCATTTGGAGCTAGAAATGTCATATTTGGAGGGCCACTTGAACCTATGGATGCCATACCTCTAATGATATTCCAGTTTATACAAACTGGGTTTGAGAACTGGAATAAGCTAGCCTGGGGTGGAGCATTCGTACTCCTAGTATTATACCTCACACTCTTTATAATATCTAGGAGGATAGTTAGAGAGGTTAGAGTCTAGATGAGCTATGGGATTGCTGTAGAGGTTAAGAATTTAAATGTTAGCATAGCTGGTAAACCTATACTCAAAGATGTTAATGTTAAGATACCAGAGTCTACTATAACAGCAATTATGGGACCTAGTGGTAGTGGTAAAACGACACTACTTAGAGTACTCAATAGACTAATAGATTTAATAGAGGGGGTCGAGGTTAAAGGCTCAGTCAAGATATTTGGGAGGAATATTTTAGAGACGGACCCATACGAGGTTAGACGTATGAGTGGAATGGTTTTCCAAATACCGAATCCATTCCCTCATCTAAGTATATATGATAATGTAGCTTTAGGAGCAAAAATTAACGGTATAGCTAAGAGTAAGAGAGAGTTAGATGAGCTAGTTAAATGGGCTCTAGAGAAGGCTATGCTATGGGATGAAGTTAAGGATAGGCTTAGAGATCCTCCATGGAAGCTTAGTGGAGGACAGCAGCAGAGACTATGCTTAGCTAGAGCTCTAGCTTTAAAACCTAGACTCCTACTATTAGATGAACCTACAGCTAATATCGACCCAGTTAACACATTAAAAATAGAAGAAGCTCTTAGAAACCTTAAAAAAGAGGAGGATATGACTATAATACTGGTAACTCATATGCCACATCAAGCTATTAGAATATCAGATTATATAATAATGCTATATGAGGGAGTAGTTGTTGAGGTGGGGCCAACAGAGGAAATAGCTATAAACCCTAAGCATGAATTAACATCGAGGTTTCTAAGAGGTGAAATGTAATGGTAACATTACATGAGGAGAGAGCTAGGCTAATAGAGATGGTAATTAAGCTATACAAACTAGTAGATGAGATGCTAGAAATACTAGAGAGTAATACTACAGAAGAAGAGTATAAGAGAATAGGAGATTTAGCTAAAATAGCTGAGGAATATAAAAATTCCATAACAAGCCAGGCCATAGTATTTATAGCTAGATTCCAGCCCTTGGCTAGAGACCTACTAGTAGCTGAGAACTTAATAAGTATAGCATACGATCTATATAGGATAGCTAGGTATGCTAGAGAGATAGCAATATTAGCACTAATAATTAAGGGGTTAAAAGGTATTGTAGAAGACGATGCTATAGACGCACTAAAACTAGCTAGAAACATGGTGAGAGAAGCTGCTAACGCATTTACTACAGGAGACACTAGAAAGATAAAAATGGTATATGAAGATGACGATCTCATAGATGAAGTATACCATAAATACCTAAATATTATAGCGAGAATGGATAAGATAGACTCTAAGACTGTTGCAACACTTCTACTAGCTAGACATATCGAGCGGATAGCTGATCATGCAACATATATAGCTAGAGCAGCAGAGAAGACCTGGACTTAGCTTCGCGATGTTATAGGTATAATATATTTCCCCTAGACTCTAACATAGGATATAGGCTGGCTAGAATTGAGTATTGTTAGGAGAGTTCAGTTAACAGGGAGATCTACATATATAATATCTATACCTAAAGAGTGGGCTAGGAGTTTAGGCATAACTAGAGGATCAAAGGTTTTCGTAGACTTATTGCCTGATAATAGTCTTAGAATTAGGGCTGAGCCTAAACTAGCTGATATTAAGCTTATAAAGATAATCGATCTAAGGAGAGATCAGAGTATAGCTACAGCTATTAGAGAATTTATTGCAGCATATATAGCGGGTTATGATACATTTAAGATATACTATGATGAGAGTAGTATAGGAGCATTAAGAGATTTTAGGAAATTTATTGAGTCTAGAGTAGCTAATATTATAGTATCTGAGGAGGCTAGTTCAAGCTTAACATATAAGATTGTGGGGGCCCCGAGACCTATGAGCGTTGTAGATGCCCTATCTTGGTTATATAGACTAGTTAATATGATGTTTGCTGAGGTAATAAAGGGTATTAGGTCAAGAAACTTAGAGGTTTTAAGTTCTGTCATAGAGAGAGATAATGTTGTTGATAAAGCATTCTTAGTAGTAGTTAGAAATCTATCATCAACCATGGTGGGGGCTGGTACTATAGACTCTCTAGGCTTAAAATCACAAGCAGAAGCTTTACACTACTATCGTGCCTTTAAAACTATTGAGAGGATAGGTGATCATATAGCACTTATAGCTAGTAGAGTCTCTAAACTCTTAGAATCTAATACTATTATACGCGACGATTTAGTAGAAGTCTTAGAAGAATCAATGAACTACTTCTCTGATATAGCTAAAAGCCTTATAAAAATTGATATAGATACGTCTAGGAGAGTAGCCTTAGATATAGAGCAGTTTAGATTAAAGATTAGAGAGCTAGGTAGAATCTATACTGATATAGAGTACCACGACATTATTATGAGTTTAAGTAGAATCCTAGACTATACTATAGATCTAGCTGAAACTACATTTGATATAGTGAGTATTAGAGGGGTATCTGAGACTATATATAGTGCTTACTAAGTCCTCATAATGTAATCCTTTATATCTCTAACGAGATTCTCAAATACTAATGGGATATCATCAACTCTCCAACCTTCAGATACAGTTAATGCTATTATCCTTAATGCTCTATCAACTTTACCTTCTTCTAAGGCTTTAGAGATTGAAGTTAACGCGTCTTCTTTAAACCTCTTCATTCTCAGTATTCTTCTTAGAATATCTCTCTTCTCCTTATCTTCTAGAGTTAAGCTTAGTACTTCTCTTAGATCACTAACTACACTTAATGTTTCATCTATTATCTTGTCTCCGAGTCTTTCTCTAAGTTTACTTATTATTTCTTGGTGGCTAAGAGTTAATAGTAATATATATGACTTACCATCTAAGCTCTTAGTAGCATTTATGTAATCATTATAAACATCTGATTTAACTTCAAATATTTCTGGATGCTCTTTATCCCCCCTACCTAGGTACCAGAGGAATAGTGATGGGTGACTTATATTAAACTTAGCATAGTCTATTATATCAGCTCTTAACTGGATAATTCTATCAGCTATACAATCGACTCCTATTATTTTAGCAATATTAGTAGAACTTATAGGATCTAAGAGCTCTCCATCAGGCTTCCTCGCAGCTATGAGTACTAACCTATAAGACTCTATATTATCTAATGGTGGGGGCCCCTTGATAACTGAAGCTCCCTCACTACCCTCAATCATTAGTGTGAATGTCCAGCCACTCAATCCTTCTAGCCTACTATAGAGGTTTATTTTAGAAGCTATACTCTCAGCTACTAAGACTACTGGATTAATAGTTAGGCCATAATCCTCAATTTTTAGCTCCCCTCTAACGAAGACCATGTTATGTAGTACATACCTAGTGGCAAACATCCACTTACTCAGTACTGGATCCCAGTATAAGTTAACCTGCCACCCATCAATTCTAGGTGTCACAATACTTGGAGGCTCTCCTGGAATCTCAACACCTCTAACTCCTAAATCTAAGGCCCTATGGAGAGGGTAAGCTACTAAGCTTAGAGAGCCATCAGTCCTAAACCATATTATAGTACCTCCACTATCTATAGCAACAGGGAAATATCTCTTAAAAGCCCTCCTACTCCAAGAATATATACACATCCTACCCTGGCCTGTATCGCTACACCTCTCCTCTATAATATCGCCAATAACACTTCTATACCTAGATAGAAATACTTCAAGCTTCCTAGTTGGACCACCAAGTAAACTGCTAGCCTCAAAGATCTCAATCTCGCTAAGATCCTTACCATTAGCCCAAGACTCGAAGATCTCAATAACCCTAAAAAGGAAATTAACCAACTCTAAAAGACACCATAATAAGGAGTAGTTAGAAGTAAAAATAAAACATTATATAGAGAATCCTAATACTCTCGTAGCCTTAAAATTCTGATTTAACTATCATAAGTGCCTCTTCAATATGATCCGCTTTATTAATCTTAGATTTAAATCATGTAAGACATTATCAAGTATAACCTAGGTACCGTTTCTCGGCGAACGGCTGCTCATAGGATTTCCTCCCAGCTATCCACCTCTCAACGGCTTTTTCTCCCTCAGCTCTGTTTACAGGAGCGCATCTCCAGCGGTTACCCGGCGGCTCACCCCCAGCTCCCTACGGCAAAGTAGGGCTTACTCAGACCCCTCTCGCCAGGCTCATAGAGCTCGTCCTAGGATAGAATCATAAATCATAGCATATAAAGACTCATTCAATCATCGAGAAGAAAACAGCCTCCAGTATCTTAACTAAAAACAGATATGAATCTTAATGTAACTAGCTTTATAACCTTTAAAGTTATAGTAGATTTAGGGGTAGCCGGGTCGTCTAGCGGCCAAGGATGCGGGGCTTTGGCCCCCGTGACCGGGGTTCGAATCCCCGCCCGGCTACTACTAAACTACTCACTTTCTCCTTAATCTTGGTATTTGAGTAGGTTGCTGGGAAGAAGTGTTTCTTAATGGTAGTCTACGGTTATGCTTAGTTCTGCCACTATATTTTCTATTAGTTCTCTCTGTTCTCTTTTTAATGATTTCTTCTCTGCTACTATTACTTCTGCTTTTCTAGGATAGCTCTTGGTTATTGCTAGTTTTATTACATTACCTGGTACTCCTTGATTTAACTGGTACCTTGCTATTATGTGTCCAAAGCATATATCGCTTTCTAGGTGCATTCTTGTAAATCTCTCTGGATAATGTGTGCCTCCTAAGCCTATAGCTGGTTTACATTCTCTGAGTGGTTTACTTATAGTCTCTGCTACTGTTAATGCTAAGACTCTCTGTGCTCTCTCATCTCTCCACTCAGCCTCAGTACTACCTATTTCAATAAATACTATTGGTTTTACTGGCCTGGTGGGGCCGTGGTGTGTGGCTTCTAATGTGATATCGAAGTCGTAAAGATTCTCCTCTAATGCTATTCTCCTATAGTTAAGTAGGAGAGACTTACTTAGGGCTGGATATGAGAAGCTAAGTGTATAAGGCTCTCCTCCCCAGGATGACATGGTAGGGTTGCCTACATGGTGGACACTTAATGTTTTACGTTTACTCTCAGAACTATGCCTAGAGAGTACTATTACAGCCTCAGCACTAGGGTCTGGGCGTTCATCCAGGAATTCAAAGTCTATAACATCTAGGTCAAACCCAGCGATAATAGCGTGCTCTGAGGTAAAACACTCTATAGTACCAGGACGGTCTATACTCCTAGCTTTGAGTATATCTACTAGTATCTTAGCAGAGCCTAGACCTGCAGGGTCTCGTAGAGAGTATACTATAGCGAATTTAGCCAACTACGCGTCACCTATCCAGAGTTACTGTTTATTAAGTCTTAATATTACTGTATGGATCAATAGTATAGTCTTGATATCCTCTATTTCACCTCTAGAGATCATCCTATAAGCTTCCCTCATGTCTAAGCTTACAACTTTATCAATAACCTCATGTTGCTCTCTCGAAATCCTCCCCTCTAGCGGATCCCAGGCTATGTATAGCTTTAAATACTCTGTAGAGTAGCCAGGTGATACGTAGCCTCCACCAACTTCCTCTATATTAACAGCTCTTAGTCCTGCTTCTTCTTCTAACTCTCTCTTAGCAGCTTCTATAGGGTCTTCGCCTTCTCTTAATGTTCCAGCTGGAGCTTCTAAAATCCACTTCTTAATAGTAGGTCTATACTGTCTAATTAGCACTATCCTCTCCTCTCTTCTAAAGACCGGTAGAATGGCTACACTATTTGGGAATATAACTCTATCTATGAGGATACTAACACCGTTAGGTAGAGTCTCATAGCTACTTTCAAAGTAAACTCTTCTACCTCTACATATAGTCATCTCTTAACCCCAAGCCTTCGGTTTAGATTAGGATTTATAAGCTGTTTATTTAAACTAGGAGGTGGTGGTATGCAAGACATGCATGCTAGGCCGGAGGCTTGGATACTATCTATTGGTAATGAGCTCCTAGTTGGTAGAATTGTTAATACTAATGCTTCATGGCTTGCTAGAAGACTTACATTTATGGGCTTCAACGTCTCAAGAATTATCACCATCCCGGATTCGATAGATGATATAGTATTGGAAGTTAGGAGAGGATTAGGTAAAGTTAGAGTAATAATAACTACTGGCGGCCTAGGACCTACACATGATGATGTTACTCTTGAGGGTATAGCTAAAGCCTTAAATAAGAACCTTATACTAAATAGTGAAGCTTACGAGATGATCAAGGAGTTCTACAATCGTAGAAATATGCCTCTAACTAGAGAGAGGATTAAGATGGCCTACATGCCTGAGGGGGCTAGAGCTCTCCGTAATCCTATAGGCTCGGCTCCTGGGTGTATTATTGAAGTAGATAGTACTATAATAGTATCCCTCCCAGGAGTCCCTAGAGAGATGGAGGCTATATTTGAGGAGGAGGTTAAGAGCATACTAGAGATTATAGCTCCCAAGATATCAATAGTAGAGTGCTCATTGAAGACTAGAGGCATCCCAGAGTCTAGTATTGCTCCATTTCTCGAGCACATAGCTAAGAGTCATAGCAACGTATATGTAAAAAGCCACCCCCTAGGATTTGAGCTAGATAAGCCTATACTAGAGTTAAGAGTACTAGTCTCAGCAACTAGCGAGGATACAGCTAAGGGCATAGCTAGGAGTATCATGGAAGATATTATAAGAGAAGTTTTAAAACTAGGAGGTAGTACTAGTAGTGAATATTGTGTTTAAGAAAGTACTATTAACAGCTTTGATAGCTATAGTAGGCTCAATAGTAGCACTCTACGGTGGCAGTATTATGAGTCCTCTATCAATAGTAGGGCTTATAATTGTAGCATTATCTCCAATAATATCATTTATCATAATATATTATTATGTGAGGAGATTACCTCTTAAGAAGTCTCCTAATAAAACTTAAAAAGCTACCCTCAGATTTCCTGCTTATAGACCATAAGTGGCTTCTAGCCTCCTCATCACTCATATAAGCATAGCTTAAGGCTATATTGTAGAGCTCTTCTAGCTCTTCTTTAGTAGCATAGTCTAGGGGTATACCTACTCTATTATTAGCCTCCCATAAGTCTATAAGTTTCTCTAAAATACTAGAGACTCTAGGATTAGAGTAGAATGCGGCTTTAACCCATGGGCTTCTATTCTCATCTATAAGTTTTAGTATTTCACTTTTAATATTAGACAAGAAATATCACCGATATAAGAAATATTAATCGAGAGTTATATAGTGAGATTCGTGAATTCTAAACTTCTAATGGTCTCAATTATGGAGCTAACGGAAATATTAGGGGTTTAGCTAGGTTTAAAGCTTTCTCTAATCTCGCTTCAACATCACTCCAGTTTACAACATTCCACCAGTTATCTACATAGCTTGCCCTGTCATTCTTATATTGTAGGTAGTAGGCATGCTCCCAGACATCTATAACTAGTAGTGGTACCATACCTGCAGTCATTAAGAGGTTGTGTTTCTCAACTTGTAGCAACTTTAAATCTCCAGTTATTGGATCATAGGCTAGTACAGCCCAGCCAACACCTTCTACGGTCTTAGCTGCTTGGCTAAATAAGTTCTTAAAGTTATCAAAGCTACCAAAATTCTTATTTATAAAGTCCTCCAGCCTACCGCCAGGTTTCCCACCACCTTTACCTGGAGGTGCCATGTTAGGCCAGAATATGCTATGCATAATGTGGCCTCCATAGTTAAATGAGAAGTCTCTTAATACAGCTCTTACATCAACTTGAGCTTCTCCTCTAAGATGCTTCTCAAGCTTCTCTAGAGCAGTATTTGCTCCCATCACGTAGGAGTTATGATGCTTAGTATGATGTAATCTCATAATCTCCTCTATAATATATGGTTCTAACGCATTATATGAGTATGGTAGTGGAGGTAACTCATACTTCCCGAATCCAACCATCAACTATTCACCTACTTAGACTAAATTTCAATTTAAACCCTTTATAAACTAGTTTATATTACGTAAGGATTGGATTAATGTTAAGCTCACTCTAACGACTAGATTATATGCTTTTAAACCCTAGTTTACTAGCTTAGTATTAGCCAGCGGGGATAGGGGTTAATCCTCATCCTTGTTGGCTGTCGTAGAAGCGAGTGTGGACGTAGTGGGTATAGTGAGAGTATTAGATTTGAGAGAGAATATGGATAATGTGAGTGTAAAAGTTAGAGTATTAGAGGCAGGAGAGTCTAAAGTAATAGAGACGAGGAGCGGCCCTAGAACTATAAGTGAGGCTCTAGTAGGAGATGAGAGTGGTAGGGTAAAGCTAACATTATGGGGTAAGATGGCTGGATCTCTAAGGAAGGGAGATGTTATAGAGATTAGAGGTGGATGGACTACAGTATATAGGGGGCAAGTACAGCTTAATGTTGGAGCTAAAGGGAGTATAATTAAGATTGATGACAAAGATGTACCTAGCGAAGATGAAATTCCGAGAGATACACCTAAACCGAGAGAGGCGCCAGAGAGTAGGGCTCCGAGAGGGCCTGGCCCTAGAAGATCTCAGTTTAGAGGAAGACCTGGAAGACAGACGGGATAATAGCTTAGAAGCGTTCTTTTTCTTTTAAACCAATTTTATTTTTAATCTTTACTTTCTAAGTATAGTAAATGTAGCTATTGGTATTATGGCTAAGCATACTATTACTGCTGATGTCATTAGTGAGTCTTTATATCCCGCTGATATTGTCATAACTAGTGGTGGCCCTATTAGAGAAGCTAAATCCCACATAGCAGTGTATATACTTGATGCTAGGCCTCTACGAGCTTCTGGTACTCCTAGCAGTGATATTACTTGAAGTGATGGGAATAAGATTCCTAGTCCTCCTCCTATTAGTATAGCATATAGTATAGTGGTGTTGCTTAGGGGATCAATGGCTACTGATATGTAACCTATAATGCTTAATATTAATCCAATAATAGCGGTCGCTATGGGGGTAAATGACCTAGATATAGATAACGTTAGCCTAGCCAATAAGTTTGCTGTAGCTAATATTGTGAAGAATACAGTTGTTTCATAAGCTGGATACCCTGAGACCTCATGAAGTGCTGGTAGGAATAGTGATAGTGACTGGTAGCTTACTACGTAGATGAATAGCGTTAGTGAAGCTACTATGAAGGGTAATGTTAATATAGAGTCTAGGGCATACGACTTCTTACTCTCTATTTTAGACTGCTTATAGCTTTGACTTAAGATTGCTGAGGAAATAGATAGTATAGCACTTACAGAGAACATGGCAGTCCACGATAATCTATCTAATATAAAACCTAGTAATGCGGGGCCTAGAGCAGATCCTAACCCCCACATGGTACTCCTCCAGAGTATTGTTCTTGAGGCCCTCCTAGGATCACCTAAGCTAGCTGAGTATAGCGATGCTGGTATGAAGAAAGCAACAGAAACTCCCTGGATTAGCCTCCCAATGTAAATCGTGCTTACACTTGAAGCCTCAATATATACTAAAACTGCTATACTATTAAGTAGCCCGCCTAGGACCATGAGATGCTTAGCATAACCCTTATCGTTAAGATATCCAACAATTAACCTTAACATTATAGCTGTTAATGCATAGCTAGTAGCTAGGAGGGATACTTCACTTTCGCTAGCCCCTAAGGCTACAGCATACCGTGATAAGTATGGGGCTACGCCAAGGAGAGAGGCAACGTATAGTAGAGTAGCAATATTGAGAATCCAGTCGTTTACTGTCAGATTATCCTCTCTACTAGCCAATCTAGGTACCAAGGATTAATCCATAGATTTAAGCCTATAAGAGTAATCTTCAACTATTGAGCCCTAATCACAATAGTATCATCTATGTGTTTAACTATGCATGTAGAGTCATGTACCGATATTACTCCTATTATGAATGGCATAGTCATTATATTTAATGTTGTCTTTTTACTAGACTTAAATTCTACTTTCTTAGCCTTAAGCCTCTTGAGTTTAGGCACTTTAACTATAATGTTGCCTGTCTCATCTTCGCTTTCAAACCTAATAGATACAACTTCACCTCTTATAATATAGCCCTCATTATGATGTATTTCAGCAATTCTACTCCCAGTAGTGTCAACCTCATACTTAGCTTCTGGGTCGCTAACCTTAACTACATCATCTACCTGAGATTCAACATTTGGCGGTAGCATGAAGGATGCTTCAACTCTTACAGACCCATAGCTTATAGTAGCTGTAAGCTCACTGGCCCCTATTAGGAGCGTATGGCTAGTTTCATATACTCTACCGGCGACATTAACCTTATTATTCTCTACGATAACCATTATATACTGTCTGGATTTAAGCATCTCATTCATAATTCTACTCCAAGATAGTAATTACTGTAAAGGCTAAAATAGTTAACATATATGCCTTTAACCTCTAGTATCGAGGTGAAAGTCGAGGTATATATGCTTGAACTAGCCTAGCATAATCGTGGGGGATTTAACTGTCTTGTGAGCTATGCGGGGAGATAGCTGAGTTTAAATGTAGGGTATGCGGTAGGCTTGTATGCTTAAAGCACTATGATATAGATAGGGGTATTTGTATTATATGTAGTGATGCGTTCTGTAACTTCTGTAACTCTAAACTCTCTATAGCTAGGTGTATATATTGCGGTAAACTTGGATGTGAAAATTGCCTTATACAGATAGATAATGTTAGGAGAGCGTGTAAGAACTGCTTAGCTAATAAAGAGATATGGGATTATAATGTCTGGAGTGAGCTTAGAAGATTAAAATCTAAAGTTGAGATTTTAAGATTAAAAAGATTTACTTAAAATATTGACTTGTGGTGTCTAGGATTTGAGTATTAGAGTCTTCGACTCTATACATGCGACTTTAACCTCTATAGCTAAGAAGACACCTAAGAAAGGTTATAAGCCCACAATAGTACTTAGTCAAATTTCAAGAATAGACTGGATTATAAAACAGTGTAAAACCCTAGTACTAAGAGCAAACTGTTTAGTAGGCACTAGAGACACGTGTATGAGTAAGGATAAAGTCAAGTTATGTGATACTCAATGTGCTAATATAATGTTAGCAGAGAGTCCAGACTATACTAGTATATGGAAGATCTCAGAGAACCCCATTGTTGTTAGAGTATTATCTGATAGCTTAGAGGTAGCATCTAAACAGTATAAGATTCAAGTTCATGGCTCAAAACTATCACTCCATATACCTAAACCTACAGGTGAATTAGTTGAGAAAATACTAGACATAAGTGATATAGATAGCTTTTACGAGAGTATAGATTACATTAAAGATGTTCTTGGGAGATTTGAAGGTGAACTAAATAATATGATTAAGAACTTATCACAATGTGCTAAGGCGCATGCTAAAACTTGCCCCTGAAAGAGTATTAACCAGCTTACACTAGCCTCTAATACTTAAAAGAGTGTACTGAGAATAGGGTGTTGGGGTATAAACTTTGGGTAATAGTTTTAGTGAGTCTCTAGATAGGATTATAGATGGTCAAGTTAAGAAGCTTCTCTCAGATCTCAGTTGGGTTAACTATAAGCTAGCTCTTCTTAGTAATAATGATGAAGACGAGGTTGAGCGTAAACTATTAAATGTTCTGAAAAATAGCATAGTTAAAGACTTAGAACTACTAATATCATATAAAACTAGTTTAGCATCTAAAGAAGAGATTAAAGAAGCTCAGGTTTAACCTTATTGGACTAACCTCTAACATACTCGAAGTATCATAGGATTATATATTAGCTTTTAAATCTAGAAACCTAAAATATTTTAGGGGTGTAGAATTATGAGCTATATTCCTAATAAGCAGAAGATAGCGAGTAAGGAGTTGAGTGAAAAGCTAAGAAAACTAGTCCTAGATAAGTATAATGAGATGCAGAATATAACAGAGATTGGGGGTGTTAGTGTAGCAACAGCACTAGTAGATGATGATATAGAGAAGCTAGTGCTTATAGCTTTAAGAGAAGCAGAACAACCATTATCATGGAGAGATTTAAAAGTAATATTCAGTGGAATAGTAGGAGAAGATAGATTGCGTAGAATACTAGCAAGTCTAAAAGCTAAGAATGAGGTAGCAGAGCTAACCCATACGAGATTCGCTCTACCAGAGTATGTACCATTAAATGAGATTAGTAGAGTTAAGAACCCAGGCATAATAAGTAAGATATTAGAGAAAAAGAAAGAAGAGGTCCAGTAAATTAAGGGGTCCAGCTTTGCATCACCCTCTAGAGGCGTTCAGGGTGACCCCGGGCACTTCACATCTTATTTGTACTATATTTGAAATAGTAGAAGTAGTTTATAGAATTTTTTCTATACACGGGACACAACTAGAGAACGACATTAACTAATATAAACAGCTATAAAACTGAAACAGTTGCGTGGAGCCATGGTAAAGGCTAAAGTTAAGAGGAGACAGCAGCTAGCAATAATAGAGACAGAGATAGGACAAAGAGCAGTTATACCATTAGATGCTTTATGTGATTTTGCTAGGAAACTTAACCTAATACTAGTAGCAGAGGATGGAAAGGAGATAGAATGTAAGTAGAGTATATTAGGGCAGTTGTAAAGATTATTTTAAAATATAAGAGGTTAGGAGTAAATAATAGTATAGTGGCGGAGTGAAACAGCGGGGTAGGGCAGCCTGGCAGCCCGCGGGGCTCATAACCCCGAGGTCGGTGGTTCAAATCCACCCCCCGCTACCATGCCAGGCCTCCGCCATCATCTTATTTTTAAGTATTCCCTAATTCCCCTGCATAATAGGTGTTGTGGTTGAAGGTTCTATATGTTGTGATTGATGGCGCCTCAGATAGTTTTAATTCTCCTAGGAGGGTTCTCGAGGAAGCTTTTAAGCCTAACTTAGACTCTCTAGCTTATGGTAGCTTAACTGGGCTTATGTATACTATTGCTCCAGGTATCTCCCCTGAGAGTGATGCTGCTGTTTTATCTATTTTAGGCTATGACCCAAGCGTATACTATACTGGGAGGGGTCCTCTAGAGGCTCTAGGCGTTGGGCTTGATATTTCTGGAGGTATAGCTCTTAGAGCTAATTTTGCTACAATAGATTCTAAGACTTTTAAAATTATTGATAGGAGAGTTGGTAGGAGTCTTAGTAGCTATGAAGCTAGGGAGTTGGCTAAGGCTATTGATGGCTTGAAACTATCAGGAGGTAAGGCTACAGTATCTTTTAAAGCTACTATAGGTCATAGGGGTGTCTTAATACTTAGGCATTCTAATGTAAAGCTATCAGCTAATATATCAAACACTGATCCAGCATATGAGAGGAGGGGGCTTATTAGTATAGCTGTTAAAAGTTATAGTGATAAAATAGCTGAGGCTAAACCATTAGATGATACATTAGAGGCTAAGATCACAGCAGAGCTAGTAAACGAGTTTACACTTAAAGCTATTGAGATACTAGAAAGTCACCCGATAAACAAAGAGAGAGAGTCTAGAAGACTACCTAAAGCAAACGCAGTACTACTAAGAGATCCTGGAGATAAAATACCTCAAGTAGAACCTATAAAGTCAAAGTTTAATATGAGCTTTACATGTATAGCTGAAATGCCCGTGGAGATAGGTATAGGGAGAGCTCTAGGAATGAATATCATTAGTATAAATATCGAGGATTACACTAGAGAAGAGCTTTTAGAAAAAGAAGCTAAACTAGCATTAGAAGCACTAAGTCAAACCGATGCAGTATACGTACATCTTAAAGGGCCAGACGAGCCGGGACATGACGGAGACTATGAGAGAAAATTAAAAGCAATTGAAGATATAGATAAATACTTCTTTAAATTACTACTAGACCATATAGATAGAGTGAAGACTATGATAGTAGTAACATCTGATCACTCAACGCCATGGGATATAAGGGCTCATAGCGATAGCCCAGTACCAGTAATGATATCACACTCTAATTTACCAGAGAAGAAGAGGAGATACTCAGAGATAGACTTTAAGGACGGCCTACTAGGAGTAATAGATAGAGGATACAAACTATTACCTAGAATTGTAGAGATTAAGAGAGATCTAGAATTAAAGCTAGGCTATCACCACTAGATCTAGTAACTATCAGGATTTTCCTTAGATAGTAGCTATGCTTAAAAATTACATAATTTACAATAGTAGATTAGAGGTAAAGGATTAAGAGTTTTTAGTAGTTTAATGTTTTAATTACTACTTTACATACTCTTTACCTATTAATTCTCTCGCAACTATGTATCTCATGATGTTTTGTGCCCCCTCAGCTCCAACTAGATATGATAGTATTCCTAAGAATCCTCTATGTATCTTAGATTCTTTAGTGTATGATAGTGCTCCTAGTGTCTTCAATGCTGTTTCAAATATTTTATAGGCTGTTTCGACAGCTTTCATTTTTGATGCTGCAGCGTAGAATGCTAGATCTACTGGCTTTAATCCAGGCTCTCTCCTTATATATATCCTATCTGCTAACCATACAGTCTTATATACTAGTAGTCTTGCAGCTTCTAATTCTACTGCTAGCTCTGCTAGGGGGAAGCTTACTCCTTGGAAGCTCGCTATAGGCTTATCGAATAATACCCTCTCTCTACTCCACTTAACTACCTCTTCTAGGGCCCATCGAGCTGCTCCTATATTAGCTGCTGCTACTAGTGGCCTAGCTAGGTTAAACCCTTCCATTGCTATATAAAATCCTCTATTCTCCTCTCCTATAACGTAATCTTTATGTATCTCTACACCATCTAGTGTTAGTATCCCAGTAGATATACCATGCCTACCAATAGTGTTTAGTTTAGTATAGCTTAGATTACTTATTATTCTACCATCTCTCTTACCTATTAATGCAAAGCATGTTAATCCTTTATGCTTATCCTCTATTCTACCAGTCCTAGCTATTAAAAGCCATCCTCCTAGCTCAAGCTGCTCTAAGGCTTCTCTAACACCGCTAACATATATCTTTTCACCATACACCCTATAGTAATCTCCATCTCTTAATGCTGATGTTTTAAGACTTGCAATATCACTACCACCTTGAGGTTCTGTAGATGCAATCCCGAAGAATCCTACACCAGAGGATACTTTAGGTAGAATACTGCTTCTAATACTCTCCTTCCCATAGAGGTATAGAATGTAGGGCCAAGCATTATTTAGTAATGTATAAACAGCCGTAGCCATAGATGGATCATGGTATGCGACCTCTTCAGCAGCTATAGCTGCAAGAGTAAATGTTCCACCCTGACCACCATAATCCTCAGGTATAGGTATACCGAAGAATCCCTGAGACCCCAAATCTCTAATTATATCTATGGGTATTAGCTGATTCTCATCAATAGACTCCCATATAGGCGATAGCCTCTTACTTAGGAAACTCCTAATCGACTCTCTAAAGAGCTCCTCATCCCTAGAGAATGAGAAATCCAAACTAAAACACCGGATTGTTAACTGTGTATGATAACTTATAAAACTTTCATAGAGGATAGGATATATAGTGTAGTAGTATTGGGAATAGTGTAATTGTGTGGTGGTGATCTTGAGGAAGTGGCAGACCTCAGCTATAACTCAGGCTTCAACACTCTTATCTATAGCATCCTCTATTATTAAGCTTATAGAGCTTGATGCTGAAGATTTAGATACAGGGTTTATTAGAGTATACCCTAATATATTAGATTATGATATTGTGGGGAAAGCGGTAGTGGAAGGATTACTAAGAGTTTACGTAGATGGAGCTAGCTGGATCTCAGAGTCTAAGACTAGAATTGAAGATTTAAATCTAGATATAGTTATCGAGAATAAGAGGTTGCCTAACTCTAGCATTAAGCTTAAGAATCTATATGAGAGAATTCCGCTAGTACCATTAATATTCGACTCTACTCTTCTCAGATCACTTGCATATAAGACTTCTATCTCAGGCATAGAGTACATTATCATATATAGTCTACAAGGTTCACTATATGTTTTTGAAGGTGAGAGATTTCGAGTAGTTATACCTAGTGTTAATGCTGTAGGGAAAATCCATACACACCCTGATGGCGGATGCGGCTTCTCGAAGAGTGATGTTGAGAGCTCTGTCTACTCTCTAGCTGATCTCTCATTCTTTGAGGCTATAGCTACCAAGTCATGCTACTTCTACATGGCCAGGGTCGGCTTTATGGATGTTGAAGACTATATTAAGCTATTAAATTATGGCGAGATAAGTAAGCCATTAAAGCTTAAGAGTATAATTCTTGATGTAGTTAACTATTAAGATTTACCTATAAGCTTAGAGTATTAGCTGTTAAATGGTGTCTAGCCCTGGATATTAGGGATATTATAGTAGCTTTGAGTAGCTTAGCAAGAACAGGGTGGATGCTTAGAGGTGTACCACATATTATATCAGAGACTGTAGCCGAGCACCTCTTTGCATCAGCACTAGTATCATATGAGATTGCTATAAAAGCCAAGAAGAGAGGACTCAACGCGAATCCTGAAAAAACACTAGCTATAGCTATTGTTCACGACCTAGCAGAGGCTATTATAGGTGATATTAGTAGGAAGGCTGGGATAGATATGGCTAAAGAGGAGGCTGAAATGAGAGCATATGATATGCTAAATATAGAGCCAGAACTAAAAAACCTATACTTAGAGTATAGAGAGGGTAGAACATTAGAGAGTATAATAGCAAGAATTGGAGATAGTATAGCAACATATATCAAAGCAAACCAGTACATTAAGCTAGGTTATAGAGTAGATGATATAGCAAAAGGAAGCTTAGAGAAGGCCCTACAGCTAGCTGAGCAGGTTAAAATAAGAGATGTAGTAGTTGAGTTCTTAAGAGAAGATAGCTAGTTATGCTTTTAGCAATTTTACTTTAAACTTCCCATTTATAAAGCCGACGATTATAACTGTTTCTCCCTGTTCTAGCTTATCTTCACTCTCTGCCTGCCAAAGCTCTCCTTCAACCATTATCAGTATTTTACTTCCACGCACCTCTACTACCTTAGCTTTCTTCCCTATATACGCTTCTATTCCTACCCTAACTTTTTGCCTATGCACCTCTAGTACCTTATATGCTATAAATGCTAATATAGCCGCTAATATTATTGTTAATACTATGGCTTCCCCTAACCCAATTATGTTTAAATGATATGCTATTACTGATAGTACTCCAACTAATGCTAATGCTATTAGTAGTTCATCAATTAGCCCTATTAATACTGTTATTTTATCCATTATTTTACCTCTTTCCAGTTAGCTTCCTAGCTTCTCTCTCTGTTTCTCTTAATATTATTATATCTCCTATTCTTACAGCTCCAAGAACATTCCTTGTTAGTATTCTACCCTTATCCTTACCTTCCAGTATCCTAACTCTAACCTGAGTTACCTCTCCTGTAACTCCGGTTCTACCTATTATCTGTATTACTTCGGCTGGGTATCCTATCTCCTCTATAATACTAGACTCACTACTAGAACTCAACTCTCTAAACCCTAAATGATAAGTCTAAATATTAAACCTATTAAGTGTAATGTAGCTGTTTTGAGTTTTATAGCTGTTTATATTAGTTTATATCATTAAAGCTTATAAACCATATTTACCTATACTTAATGCTGAGAGCTACCTACAGGTAGCTCTCTATAAATACTCAAGATGTGGAGTGCCTGGGGTCGCCCTGAACGCCCTCAGAGGGTGATGCAAGCCCGAGACCAATGCGGAAAAACAAGGGATGAGGCGATGAACCTATATAAGAGCTGAACTCTCTAATTATTAGGGAGCTCTTGGGGAGAAATCTATGCCTAAAGAGAGAGTATGTAGCTTTTGTGGTAGGAGTATCGAGCCAGGAACAGGTATGATGTATGTAACGGTGAGAGGAGAGATATTCTGGTTCTGTAGTAGTAAATGTAGGAAGAGCTACTTAATTGGTAGAAACCCGGCGAAGCTAGCGTGGACTAGAAAACCAGTTAAACACTAGTATAGGTGTAAATAGAGATGAGTATAGAGAGAACATTAATAGTCATAAAACCAGATGCTGTTAGGAGAGGCTTAGTAGGAGAGATAATATCTAGGTTTGAGAAGAAAGGATTCAAGATAAGAGCACTAAAAATGTTATGGATGACTAGAGAGCAAGCAGAAGAATTCTATAGCGTACATAGAGGTAAAGACTTCTACGAGGAGCTAGTAAAATTCGCATCAAGCGGCCCAATAGTAGCATTAATAATAGAAGGAGACTCAGCAATAAATGTAGCAAGACAAATGATAGGAGTAACAGACGGGCGGAAGGCACAGCCAGGAACAATAAGAGGCGACTACTCACTCTCAATACTAGAGAATGTAATACACGCTTCAGACTCAGAAGAATCATACATGAAAGAAGTAAAAGTAATATTTACAGATACAGATATAGTACCATCATACTAATAGCCTAATGCAACTTTTTATACTGTTAATATCAGCTTATATTAATCTATAGCTGTAGGGGTAAATCCCGTAAACTACCTCTGCAATCCTTAATGCTAGGAGCTACCTGGTGAGGAGGTAGAGAGCTCATAAATGAGAACTCTCCCCAAAGAGTAGCAGTACTCAAGATGTATAATGCTTGGGAGATCGCCATAAACACCCACCCAGAGAGTGATGTAAACCCGAGACCAAAAGGGGAAAGAGATGAAGCAACGAACCTATACCAGAACCGGACTGAACTCCTACAGATTTAAGAATAAGATTTAATCATTGCATCTCCAAGTAAATAATATATATAAATATATAATATGATTACATAAACTTTCTATTAGTATTCATAGCTGGGGTAGCAGATTTCATGAGTAGTAGTAAAGCTTACATAAGTTATGTTCTATGGAAGGGTTATTGTGAACTTGCGAGTGTTTTCAGGGAATGTTGTGGCTTATCTATTGATATAGCTGCTAGAATTCTCAGGCATAACATTGTAGGCTCACATATAGAAGAATGGCTTAGAGTTAGCTATGATAAACCAGATACTTTTAGGAAATTTATAAGAGCTCTTAAGAAGAGAAAAATAGAGTTTAAAATTGCTTATAGAGGAAAAAATAGTGTTGTATTATGGGTTAGATATCATAATAGATGTAACTGTGATAACTGTATACTAACCAAAACTCCAAGTATGGTTATGATAAAAACATCTATGATAACCTCTATAGGTGTTATTCACGAGTTACTACACTTAGATAAAAATCTAGATAGGGGTAAAGCA
>JAUQQR010000052.1 GCA_030549835.1 Thermoproteota archaeon | reverse complement strand
AGAGTATAGAGAGTCTATGAATAGTCATCTACTGAGAAATGGTAAATATTAAGTATAATGTCTAATTATTCTTCTTCTACTATGCTTTTGTCTCCTATTTTTGATACTCTTATTGTTTTTGATGCTATTTCTTCAACTTCGGTGTCGTGTGTTACTACTATTACTTGGTCTATTTGTCCTGCTATTTTTCCTATGATTTCGAATACTTGTTTTCTTGCGTTTTCATCTAGGAATTCTGTGGGCTCGTCTAGTATTAGTGTTCTGATTGGGTTATCTATTAGTATTTGCGCTAGTGCTAGTCTAGATGCTATTGATAGCATTGTCTTCTCTCCGCCGCTAAGGGATTCTATTGCTAGTTCTTGTCCCGCTCTCATTACTATTATCTTGAAGTTGCTTCCTACTCTTATGCTGAAGTCTCTGCCTAGGAGTCTTAGGATGCTGTTAACTTCTTCTTCGAATGAGGCTCTTAGGCGCTCTATTAGAGTCTTGGCTACTAGTCCGTCTCTCCCGTAGATGTTATTTGCTAGTATTCCTAGAACATTTATGATTCTACGTTTTAAATCTAGCTTTACTGTAGCTTTCTCTAGCTCGTTAATCTCATTCTCTAGTCTAGCTATCTCTTCTTTAAGTCTACTAATCTCGCCTTCAATTCTAGCCATTTCACTACATACTCTACTCTTCTCATCTATAAGCTTATCATATCTTCTCCTAGCTGATTCTAGTCTTGAATCGACCATATCGATACTTAAGCTTAGCTTATCTAGCTCTCGAGCTACTTCATCTCTCAGATATTTGTAGAGGTCTTCATTAAATCTACTCTTATACTCTTCAATTCTCCTACTAGAGCTCTCAATCTCCCCCCTAAGTCTCTGGATTAGATTATAGTCTCTCTTAATAGACTCGATTGGGCATTCTTGTATAGACTCTACTCTAATATTATAGTGTTTCTCTCCTATCTCAGAGCATAGTCTCAAATACTCATTAATGCAAGATTCGTAATCAGCTTTCTCCTCAAATACCTTAGATAAATCTTCTAACCCTCTATTGATAGCTTCAAGATACTTAACTATACTATCCAGCTTCTCCTTCTCAGCTCTAAACTCTCTAATCTTAGCCTCTAACTCCCGGATTTTAGCCGTATGCTCACTCTTAATGTGTTCTATTCTATCTCTAGTTAGGGGGGCTCCACAGTAGGGGCACTTATCTTCAATACTAAGATTCAACATATTACTCCTTACTGATACCTCATAGTTAAGTATCCTAATCTTATCATTTACCTCTTCTAAACTTTTCTTAACACTATCTAAAACTTCGTTTAGCTGCTTAGCATCTAGCTTCTCAGGCTTTAACCCTAGCCTCTCAGCTTCTCTAATATACTTCTCAATTCTACTCTTAATATCTACTTCTTTCTCATTAAGCCTCTTAAGTCTTAAACTACAATCTCTAGCTTTCTCATATTTATCTTTAAGCTCTTCTAGTAGGTTAATAATAGATACTGGTAGGCTCTCTAATCTACTCTCATATTCAAGGATTGCCTGCTTCTCTCTATCAATTGCTAATTTTAATTCTTCTAGTCTCTTAAGCTCTCCTATACTCCTAGATAGCCTCTCTAGGTTATCTAACTCTACCTTAACATTCCTTATCTCATTATCTAGACTTTCACATTTAACTCTACTAGCCTCTAACCTATTTTCTAACTCCTCTACTTCTCTACTAGCCTCTCTTAGCCTCCTCCTCTTCTCTTCTAGCTGGTTCTTCTTCTCTTCTAGTCTAGCTACTTCTCTCTCTAGAGTCTTAATAGCTGTTTTTATATTATCTCTAACTTCTTCTAGCCTACTAAGACCTGCTAATTCTAGTATCCTCTCTCCTCTCTCAGAAGGGGTCATATCTATTAGGTATGAGAGGTAGCCTTGTCTAGAGATTAGTGTTGATGGTAAGACTATTAAATCTCTTACCCCTAATATCTCTCTTAATCTCCTACATACATCATTCACACCTACTGCCTCAATCTTCTCATCTTTCCTCAACTCTATACTCTTAGATCTAACGCTACCATCAACTCTCTCAAGTACTCTCTCAATAGTATACTTAGATCCGCCTATCTCAAATTCAATCCTTACAAGCCCATTTGTAGACCCTACTCTAAGAATATTATCTAATGTACTCCTAGAAACCTCTCTAGCCTTCTCGCAGACTCCAATAGTAGCTATTAGTATAGAGTCTATTATAGAGCTCTTACCAGACCCGTTAGGGCCTACTATAACGTTAACTCCATAATCAAAAGTAACTTTAGTATACTCATGGGATAGTATATTCTTGAGTTCAACTCCTCTTATAATCATACCTATACCTCCAACTACTTGCTCTTTAAAGCCATCTCTAGCACTCTAAGTGTATCCTCGCTACCCTCAAGTAATCCTATTAATTCTTTAATTAAATTATCTAGATCACTCTCAGGCTTCACCATACTAGCCAATATACCCAGTATCTTATCCATATCTCTAATATTAATTTTACCAAATACCTCAGTCTTTAGAATATCATCTACGCTTACTCCACTAGTATATTTCCTCTCTACTAGGCTGACTTTAACCTCAACTTCTAACCTATAATCAAGGATTAACCCATCATCTATAAGCCTATGTATATGCTTAATTAGCATATCCCTACGATCTCTAGTTATAGGCTCCTTAACTTTAACATAGAGTATAGGCTTCTTATCACTAGTACTACTTAAACGACTAATACTAGATACGTTTAACTTATTAAGAACATTACTATATGTATCCTCTACTATAATCCATCTCCTAGGCTTCTTTAAAGGGATTCGCTTAAAGCTAATATCTCCTGAGGATTCAATATCAATTAAGTATACATACCTTTCACTATGCCTACGATATTCATCAACGCCTAGGTACTCTGTGGATCCAGGATAAACTATTGGGGGTCTGCCAGGTACTCTAAGCTCCCATGGCGTATGTATATCTCCTAGAGCTACATAAGAGTACCCAGATGGAATCCTAGACGAGTAATAGCTCCTATCTCTACATGCTCTCTCAGGTACTCCCTCGACATCTCTAAGAATATCACATAATGTTATGTGAGCTAAAGCAATCTTAATCCTAGAATTATATAATTGGAGAATATCTGGGTTAAAGAGGTAGCTAGAAGCCCACTCAGAGAATACGATTATAGATACATCACCAACATTAAATACATCAGGCTTACTCGGATCTCTAGGAGACCTGAGGAGACCAATATGCTCTAAAACCTTAATAGGAGACCCCCTACCAGCACTCTTAGGGAGCTCATGATTACCAGGAGCTACAATAAAATCAATACCACGCTCTCTAAGCCTAGCAAGCCCCCTAATAGCCTCAATATAAGCCTTAGGACTAGGATTAGATGAGTGAAATAAATCCCCACCATGAAGAACAAAGCTGACCCCATACTCTACAGCCAAATCTATAACCTCAGAGAAAACATCATAGAAATCAGCCTCCCTATCCCTAGACCCATAAGGCCTAGCACCCAAGTGAGTATCAGAAACATGAAGAAATCTCAAACCACATCCTATATGTAAGTTATACTCTAAAGTTATAATATAAAAGGAGTAAATGGATAAATAAATGAGAGACTAAAATAGAATAAATTACATTAATGAGGTAGAGGGTTGACAGCTGTTTTGATGCGTTAGGTTTATAAGGGTTTTTGTAGGATTTTTGGAGAAGTACTACTCTACTAGGGAAATTTGCAAGATTCTCGGTATAATCAATATGTGGCTGTTTTCCTCTCTATGCTTGAGAAAATATTTATAAGCTTTGATTCCTCATCCTATCCTAAGATTTTGGAAGCAATAGGGTCATGCTCCAAGCTTCCTAGCGGATAAAAATTAGATGCGAACCCTTGTGCCGTTGGGCTCGAAGGACGCTCACAACCCTTATGTGGATTGGCTAGTAGCTATGGTTAAGCTTGGAGTAAAGGCACAACCCGCTCTAAAGAAACCTAGGGTGGGAAACGGTTCCTTTAGCAGAGAGGTTTGCGTCTACACTACATCATCTTAGAGAGTTTAAATGTACGCCCGATCTCAGGCGTATTACTCTTATCCCTTAGAAGGAGCTCGGGTTTCATATTGGTTAATATTAGCCCTTATATTAACCCTTGGCTTCATAAGCCTCAGGCTCCCCATTTCATCGGGGGCTATATAATAAGTCTCTAATCAAAGTAACCCCCGCTCACAGCTGCGGGGAGAAACCCCGCATCTTAGCTAATCCTATACCTGAAATAGTAGAGGTAGCATGTAAGTTCATTTATCTATGTTTTTGGTTCTCTAATGTAGGTTAAGCTTCAGTTATTTATTCGATATCGAATACTGGCATCTTTTTACTCTTATACTCGCTCCATGTTTCTGTTAGTTTTGGTGCTGCTCCAGCCTTCTTACCCTTATGTAGATCTATATCTACTAGGGCTGGGAACCTACCTATAATCTCACCCATTACTAGCCCCCTCCCATCTGGTAGACTCGGTATTATCCTTGCTAGGTTCTCATCCAGGTTATCTGCTATATTCATTACAGCTCTGATATCCTCCTCCTGAACCATACGTAGGAATATGAAGTTTTGTAGTTGGCTAACAACATTAACATCTAGGCTCCGGGGCCTCTGGCTAACTACTATTAGGCATCCGCCAAACTTACGCCCCTCACGAGCAAACCTCTGTAGACTCTGCTTTACAGGGTGGTTTAACTCTATACTTAGGAATAGTGGAGCCTCCTCAACTACTAGTACTACCGGCTTAATACTCTTACTCTTCAGCTTTAGTAGGAGTTCATCAACTATGATCTTAAGCATCCACCTCCTCTGATCGTCAGTTAACGTTGATGCGTCAACTACTAGAATCTTACCTAGCTCTAAGTAGTTTAATGGAGGATCCTCTAGCATAGTTATTGGGGTTATCTCGAAGAATTCCTCAACCTTATCAATAATAGTTTCTACTCTAGTTTTATCTTTTGCATCACTTATACCCTCAAGTTTTCTAATGAGTAACGCTTTATATTTTTCTGCTAGGGCCTCATCATAGCTTAGGGACCTCTCCTCTAGCTCATCGATCTTAACCCCCCTCTTCTCAGCTATAGACTCTATAGCCTGCTCTAACTTAATACCCTTACTTTGAGCTTCTCTATCAACCTCTTCCTTCACATCCTTTATAGCCTTATATAGGATTCTCCTCTGTCTACGGGCTTGAGGCTCAGGTATTATTATTAATGCTAGTATCCTAGGAGGCATCCTCATAGGGTTAATCTTAGCCTGTACTTTTACTACCCGGCTACTATCACCATCCTCAGGTATAATATCGTATTCCCCGTGCACATCAAAAACTACTACTGGAGCCCCTATAGCTGAGATTCTATCAGCTATTACCGCTACAGTATTACTCTTCCCCGAGCCCGTAGCCCCAGCTATTAGTAGATGCTTAACAAGCTTATCTGGATTAATCTTAATCTCAACACCTAGACTACTAGGAGATAGCATCCCAAGCCTTACACCTCCCGGAGCACTATAAACTAGAGATAGCAAGTTACCAGATGCTGAGTCAATAACTGTATCTGGGGGTATAGGGTATCTAGGGGGCTCAACCCGGGTCCCCTCAACAATTTCTGCTATAACATATAAGGTCATAGGAGATAATTTAGGGGCGCTAGCCTGACCAGCTTGATTAGGATTCAAATACTTAATAACACTCTGAGGTATAGCGTGTACAAAGCCAGCATTAGAGACAACAGCCAAAACCCTCCTCTGAATAGTAACCCCTCTAACCCTATCATCAACAGTATATGAAGCACTAACATATTCACCAAGAGGAAGTGGGACAGTAGAAACACCATACGAGACTCTTGGACTCCTAGACTCAACAATGAACCCAAGCATCTCTAGATCCCTCATAAACTCTTATAGTCTCACCTATTAGTAAAAATACTCTCTACTCCCACTCTTTCTATTCTATTTAGGAAGTTTATATAAATACTAGCCTAAATACTAGGTTTTATATACTTACCATTTAAGACTCAATAATCTCTGATTATGATTTTCAGATAATGTCATTGGTTCATACAATTATAGTTTACTCACTATCATTAAACTCTATAATCATTAATGAAAGTTAATGCTAAAGTATTATTACATCTGAAAGCTTCACCCTTTAGGGCGAAGCGGAGGTCAGAGTATTTATTAGTAGGATTTGTTTAGATTTTTTAGTTGTGGTTGGGTGAGGAATTATTTAGTTGATCTTAGATAGTTCAGAAGACTCTAAAGATTAGACTCATACCAGTATCTAAGAGGGATAAAGCTCTTATACACTATTTACTTTAAGACTATACAGCTCTTCTTAGAGAATCAACAAAGACTCCCCCTACCAGCTAAGAGATGCAATGAGTAACTCATAAGCACAGAGATTAACCCAAGAATAAATGCTAGGACATAAAGTCTATAGCGTGGACTAGAAGCATAGTCTAACATTAAAATACTCCTAATACCACAACTATACCTAATATACACTTTAATCACCTCTACGATATATAACTAAGAGCTTATTTAAAAACACGTACTTGTTATATATCATAAAATCACCTCCATAGATTAAATA
>JAUQQR010000012.1 GCA_030549835.1 Thermoproteota archaeon | reverse complement strand
GTGCGTGTCACCGCTTTTTCCCTAAGCTCCCTTCCCACTGTCTGCCATGGGTCTCGGAAACTTAGGGTCACAAAAAGGAAGTAGTAGCTACAAAAATAGCCATATTAAGGAGCTCAATCATAGAGAGTATAGTGTGGAAAGTACAACTCTACGGATTAAAAACAGTATATGTAGAACTGAGAGGAGTAACTAGCTCACGAGAACACAGAAGCTATGAAGAAACTGAGATTGGATAAAAATACTGCTAGCACATATCTGATTGCGTTAAGAGCTCTAAGCATCTACAAAACCTAAAGGAAAGAAACCTAGTCTAGCTATGCTGAGGTATATTGTTCTAGAGTTTACATTTAGATACTATATCATCTACTACATTACTAGCGTCTTCTCTATTTAAGGCTGATAGTTTATATATATTTAGAGCTATACCTTTGGCTTTTAGCTCTTCAGCTTTCATTAATGCTTCCTCAATGCGCTCTTTTGAGGCTATATCTACCTTGTTAATTCCTATGAATAATGGCTTATCTGCTAATACTTCTACTATATTCTCAATTATTCTAAATTGTCTATTTATATCCATATGGCTTTGGTCTGACGGGTCTATGAGGAAGAGTATGATCCCCTTGAGCTCTCCTAAGGCTGCTATAGCTCTCCTCTCTATAATATTCATCTCCTCTACTGGCCTATCTAGTAGGCCTGGCGTATCTATAACTTGTAATTTAAACCTACCATAATCTCTATGACCTACTGTTATATGCTTCGTAGTGAAGGGGTAGTTTGCAATCTCAGGTTTCCCTGTAGAGATACTTCTCACAAAAGTAGATTTACCTACATTTGGGGGACCTGCTACTATCAGTATGGGCTCTTCTGGATTAATACTTGGTAATCTCTGTAGATATACGATAAGATTCTTAAGTAGGAGAAGGTGCCTCCTACATCTCTTATATAGTGAGAGGATTCTACCTCTACCCTCTCTTAAAACTTTCCGAGACTCCCTACTAGTAGAAGCTAGTATTAGGTATCTATACTTCTCCCAGAACTTCTTAGAGAGTCTTCTAGCTCTAGTAACACATCTTAATGCTTCCTCAACATTACTCCTATTAAATTCTATCTCAATAAGCTTCCAGTAGAAGCTATGCAATCCTCTCAATACATCACTAAGCTCTTCAACACTTTGGGTACTAGAGGTTACTATGTTATAGATAGTTTGAAGTCTACTAATCTCACTCTTATTAGCTCGAGAATATCTAGCCCTAATTCTCTCTATTATCTCCTCATATGATAGGATCACTATTCTCTTTAAATCCAAATCCTTAACTCACCTATCGATTCCAGGTTAAAGCTCTACTGGTGTCTATATTCCAATTTAACGTTACATGTCTAGCTCTTAAATCTAGAATATTAGAGTGGTGGTCTTTTCTTCCCTATAATCCTCTCTATTCTCCTCTTAATTACTATTAGTGTTTCTATTGTCAAAGCAACTATTAGTATGTAGTAGGCTACTCCTATGATCCATCTTAGATGTACTAGATGCTTAGTTACTTCTAGTAATGTATATGTTGCTATTGTTGCTACCACTAATATCACTAGGAGTCTAGTTATTAATGCTGGGATCTCTCCAATCATAAACGCTTCTCTAATCATAACCCTATAGATCCTGAATATTACTATACTAACTGGTATGAGTAGTAGGATACCTAGGAAGCCTAGGTTCCATAAATCCATTAGTATTGTGGCTGCTACTACACCTAGTAGTAGGCCGCTTATCTTAGCTGAAGCTACTATAATATCTACTCCTATCTTATAAACACTCTCTGGTATTAGTAATGGAATCTCTATAGGTACGAGGTTACTAGTTAATACTGCAACTTTCTCCCATTTACTACTAGCTATACTAACAATAGATATAGTGATTAGTGGTAATAGTATGAGGGAGGCAGCAGTATCCTCACGTATCATCCCAGTACTATATGCTGTTATAGCAATAAGAGGTGATAATTCACTAATGCTAGCCATATGTAAGCTTAAAGCTGAGGCATAGTATGAGCTTCTCATTATTAGAAGTGTTACTAAGAATACTGATACTACTCTAACAACTATGGCTAAAACAACTAGTGTTATAAGCATTAATGTAATCTCTAATCTAATAGCGTCTGGGAGAGGTAAAAGTATTCCAACAGATATCATGTACAGTAGCATTATGATATCTGTGAGAGGCCCCAGTATACTTCTACCTCCAAGTGCTCTACTAAAGAAGTAGCCTGCAATAAATGCTCCAAGATATGGTGTCGCGAATAACTGAGCTATACTAGAATATGCAAGTGTTAAGGCTAAAGCTATTATAGTCCCATACTCCCCCTTAGTAGGCATTTTCTCGAATATTATTCTAAAAATTGGGGCCCCTAAAAGGGCTAAGATAACTGTTAGTACGAGGATAGTAATAGGGTTCTCTCCAGCCCGAGTTGTTAGACTTAATGCTGATAGTAGAACAACATCTTCTAGGGTAGTCATTGTTAAAGCTATTCTCCTAGCATCCTCTAACTTTAACGTATGGGTTAGCTTATATACGGTAATAGTACTAGATGATATGAAAGCGAGAGCTATGATTAGACCCTCGATAGTACTAATACCTAGTAGTCTTGTAGCAATTAATGTTAAACCTAGTATAAGGGTAGACTCAAAAATGACAATATATGCAACTTTAAAATCAAACCCTACAGATCCTACTTCTCTACCAATCTCGAAAGCTATTAGTATACCACTAAATAGTAGAAGGTTATAACCAAGACTAGAGACTGTACTACTATCAACCCCAAATAAATAACTTAGCCACGTGTTATCTGAAATAATCTTAATAGTAATACCCGCTAGTAGGAAGCCTGGGAGAACAGTGAGCCTAAGTCTATCAGTAATAAAGCCCATTATAGCTGCTAGAGCAAACATTAGAGATATTAGCTCAAGTAACCCCATTATCCTCCCTAGTTATAGAGGTAAGCTTAGCCTCTTATTATTATAACTCTAAGTCTACACAGATCTTTATGGAGGATGTAGTGTGAGCCTAGGAACTTCAATGAATATTAGGATATTGCTAGTAGCTCTCATATTTATATTCCTAGGCGGTACTGTTAAGCTTATGGGATTTATACTATTTAGTTCTAAGGCTGTTTTAGTAGACGGTATTACTTGCGTGGCTGCATTTCTAAGTGGTTTAATTGTTATTGTAACTACTAGAGCTGCACTAAAACCTCCAGATGTAGATCACCACTATGGGCATTGGAGGATAGCTTATGGTGGGCCCTTAGGCATTCTTATAATATACTCTGCATCTCTAGGGGTAGCACTAGCTTCTATGGGTTTCCCAGAACCTTATAGTGTTGATGTGAGAGCTACATATAGCGCTATACTAGGAACTCTCCTATATTCTATAGCAATCTTAATTGCAAGACTTGATCCTATAGGTGGGTCTACACTAGCAGTATTTGGGTGGAGTGAGGTATTAGAAGGTCTAGTATCAGCTATAGCTGCCTATGCTGGAGCATCATACTCATACATCATAGATTATTTTGGCGGAATACTCATACTAGGATACTTACTAGTAGCTATACTTAGAGAATCAAGAGATCTCATCTTCAAGATATCAGATGTAGCTGAAGAGGGTATAGAAGAGAGGATAAGAGAAGAATTAGAGAGTAGAAAGCTTAAGATAATAAGTCTAAGAGTGAGAATGCTAGTACCGGGTAGGTATGCGGGAGACGCCACAGTAGTAGCTCCCTGTAATCTAAGCCTAGAGGCAGCCAACATAATAGTTGATGAAATAACAGACTTCCTAAAAAGAAATAATATAGACTTAACCGTTCACATAGATAAAGATCCAAAATGCAGCTAAAGAACACATAGAGCTCGACTTTTCTAAATTCCTGTTAAGTCTTAAGCCTTAGAATCTTGGAAAGTTCTAGGTAATTCTATAACTTTTAAGTTTTAATTTACCTAGATTATATGTGGGTTGTGAGGAGGGTGGAGCGACACTGATATGTGATGACCGACTTACCCCTGAACCCTTTAATATCTGGCTTTGAGTTTTAGCAGTTTAGGGGATATTAGTGAGCTGGGATCATGTTGTAGAGTCTTGTGTTAGTATTGAGAATTGTATTGAAGCTTTAGAGAGATTCTTTAAGTCTATGTGTCCCGATGAAAGTTTATGTGAGGAGGCTCATGGCAAGGTTAAGGTTAGGAGAAGGTTTGTTTGGGTTGATAAGATTATTGAGTCTGGGGTTCCAGATGGTAGGTCTAGGTTAATACTATATGTTATTAGTAGGTACCTTGTTAACATTAAGGGTTTAGGTTTAGATGAGGCAGAGAAAACAATAAGTATATTCATAGAGAATAGCTGTAAGAATCACGGAAACTGTGGTAAAATATACAGGTCATGGATTAGGAGGGTCTTAGAATCTGTTAAAAGTAGGGGATGGCCTCCATGGAGTTTAGAGAAGATTAAGGAGAAAGATCCACAACTATATGATATAGTATCTCGTATAGTGGAATTATAGTTGGTGGACCGGCCGGGATTTGAACCCGGGACCTCTCGGGTGCAAACCGAGCGCTCTTCCAGGCTGAGCTACCGGCCCGCACCATTAAAAGGGGTTTATAAGGCTGGAGTTTATAAGAGTTTATGATAGATAGGTTTAAATCTAAGAATTAAATATTCTATAAAATATACTATTGTTTGGGGGTCTAAATTGCTACTTAGGATCCCTGTTAAGTTTGATAGGTTTGGCGCTATCCTCATGTATGATGTCTCTGAAGTTGTAAGCTTAGATAATTTAGGTTTAGTAAGAGGAGATACAGTCTTTGGGCTTAATAGAGATGTATTATTAGATTATGCCAGTAAGACAGCTATAGTAATTCCCGTTAAAGATGAGGATTTAAGTTTACTTGAGGGTGTTATATCGGCTATCCCACTAGCTTCACCTATTATAATTGTCTCAGCATCATCTACTGATCCAGTAAATGTCTATAAGCATGAATTAGAGATTATTAAGACTCATAGTAAACTTACTAAGAGGAGAGCTATTGTAGTACATCAGAGAGATGAAGCTTGGAATGAGGCATTATCTGGCACTATTCTAGAAGAACTTCTAGATAGTAAAGGTGTTAGGTATGGTAAAGGTGAGGGTATGGTGTTAGGAGTATTAGTAGCTTCATGGCTGGGAGCTAGATATGTTGGTTTTATTGACTCAGATAATTACATACCAGGATCTGCTCATGAATATGCTCTAGCCTACTATACAGGGCTAGCTATGGCTAATAGCAGGTATTCAATGGTTAGGATAGTATGGCATTATAAGAGTAAAATGCCTCCTTCAGATATAATCTTGAGGAAGTGGGGTAGGGTATCAGCTCATACTAATAGTGTTCTTAATAAAGCTATAACATCATATAGGAGGATTGAAACAGATGTAGTTAAGACAGCTAATAGTGGAGAGCATGCTATGACAATAGATTTAGCTATGAGTATACGATGGGCTGGTAAATATGCAATTGAAACATACCAGCTCGTATACCTACTAGAGTCTTGCTACTTAAGCTTAGAGTTTGGAGAGAGAACTTGTGAAATGTTACCTGAGGGTGTTAAGATAATCCAGGTTATGACTAGGAATCCTCATATACACTCAGAGAAGGGAGACGAGCATATTGCTAGAATGGCTGCTGAAAGTTTAGGGGCAATATTCTACTCTAGCTTAGCCAATAGCGATATCAAGACGTTAATTAAAAGTACATTAATAGAGAACTATCACTACTATGAGGATCCACCACGACCGCCCATATATTCACTTGAAGGAGTAGATCCATCTAAAGTTATATCACGTTATTTAATGTTAAGTTCTATGGCTTTAGATATTACTACTGGCTAGGGGCTTGTATGGGTTGAAGTGGTCTAAACTTATATTTACAGATTTAGATGGTAGTATGATAGGTTATGATGGGAGGATTGATGGTATTAGTGTGGCTTTAGAGACTCTATATAGGCTTAGAGTTAAAGTTATCCCTGTAACGACTAAGACTTTAGCTGAAGTCTCACACTTATGGAGTAATATTGCCCCATATGATCAGCTTATAGCTATTACTGAGATGGGTGGAGCCATATGTGCTCCTAGAGGATATATAGTAACTGATAACCCTTTAAGATTAGAGGAGTTTGAGTGTAAAGCTCTAGGCCTACCTATAAGAGAATTTGAGGATAGATTGGAGAGAATATTGAGAGACTGTGATTACATAAGATTATCTAAAGCCTCCCCCTCAGAAGCTAAGCAAATAGTACTCCTCCCAGAACCTACAGCTATATTGGCTACAAGAAGATACTTCTTAGAAGTACTGTGGAGCAAAGATAGGAGATGTATATTAGAGAGAGAGGAGGATCTAAGAAAAGAGGGATTAAATATTGTAGTGGGGGATAGATTCATACATGTAGGATCACACCATGGTAAAATTAAAGCTATACTAGAGCTATTGAAGAACCCCATCATTGTAGGCTTAGAAAGCATAGGTATAGGAGACTCAATAATGGACCAGGAAATGTTAGAGATAACAGATAAAGCTATAGTAATACCCAACATTGATGGGAGTACTAAAGTTAAGCCAAGGAGAGGAGACTACATAATAGCACCATACCCGGCACCTCAAGGGTGGGTATGGGCTAGTAAGCTAATTACACTAAATCTAGTCTAGGAAGAGCTATTAAGCTTCAGTAATAACAAGATTATTGGAGGGCCCGTAGCTCAGCCTGGTAGAGCGCCCGGCTGATAACCGGGAGGTCGGGGGTTCGAATCCCCCCGGGCCCACAACTATCACTTAGACTCTCTCTAATATTGTAGTTAGTGTATCACATATTAGGGGTATAACGTCTATGTACTCTATCTTATCTGGATATAGTGGTTGTATTGTATTTGATGCTATTATTCTATCAGTAAATTTTAGAATTCTTTCTAGAGCTCCCTCTATGTTTAGGTAGTGTACAGTCATTACGTTGATTTTACTAGCATCCTTCTCTCTTAGTATTCTTGCTACTTCAGCTATCGTCCCGCCTGTACTTATTATATCATCTACTATGAGCACCTCTAGGCCTCTGGGGTCTAATTCTCTAGGCTCTACTAATATCTCCCCAGTTACTCTATCTCTCCTCTTTACAATGTAGTCACTTCTTGCATTCAACGCTTCCGCTACTCTACGTGCCCTATCTATCCCACCTATGTCTGGCGATATTACTAGTATATCGCTACTAAAGCCTACTAGTTTAGCCATGTATTCTAGTGGTCTAATATTTATTACATCGCCGGGGAAGTATGAGAGAGCTGTAGGACTATGAGCTTCTACTGTGATAAGCCTATTAACGCCTAGTGTTTTAAATGTTTTAAGTAGAGCTCTAACACTAATAGGTTCGCCTCTCAAGAATACTTTATCCTGCCTAGCATAGGGTAGATATGGGGCTACTAGTGTAACCTCTCTAGGCTTAAACTCGCTTAAAGCATCTAGTAATAGTATTAATTCAATGATAGAATTACTACTGGGGGGTTCCATAGACTGGACTATGATATAATGCTCATCTTCTAATCCATTAACTACTCTAACGTATAGCTCCCCGTCGGGGAACCTCTTACTAAGAACATCTACTAACTTTAAATTTAGTCTCAATGCTATAGCCCTAGCGATACTCCTAGAATAATCTCTAGATCCTGAGACTATTACCGCCAACTCTAATAACCCATAACTACATGTTAAGAGGAGGACATTTAAACACTTAAAGATACTACTTGACATACATTAGAGGATTATACCATACTGTCCTCCCTCTAGTTAATCTCACTATTGTAGGTTTAGTCTTAGGTTTCGCGCTCCCCTCTAATCTTATAGTATATCCACATTTAGGACATTTACTATTAGATATGTTTATACCCCTAAGTATGCCTTCACTCCTGTATAATAGTATGGTTTTACAGTTAGGACATTGGGTATCTAGAGCATCATATATCCTGGTATGTATGTATACATATTTTAATTTTTTAGAGAGCTCTTCATAGAGTCTTATTACGGGGCCACCGCCTCTAGGATTCTCTACTTGTATATGTATTGGTATTTCACGTATCTCAGCTACTTCAATTAATTCTCCAAGCTCTTCAAGGTAAGGGTTTATTGCGTAGACTTGTATTTCAAAGCCTACTCTTCTCTCTAATAATTTCTCAGCTAACTTTATAATGTTTCTCCTAATATAATCTAATCCTACGAGTCTAGATATATCCTCTACTAGGACGTAATCTATACCTACTGGTATATCAGTGTAGCCGTGAGCTCTGGTAGCAATGAATTTATCCTTAATAGTATCCCTTATGATACTTAAATTTAGAGATTCTAGAGGCTCTAAGCCATCGATCATAATCATGCTAGGCTTCCAGGCTGTGGTAAGCCTCACTAGTATAGAGCTTGGGATAGTAATATCGGGGAATAATTGTGGCCCCTTAATCCACTCACATATCTCAAAACTAAAATCTTCTAAACACTCTATACTCTTAGTAGGTTTAACTAGTATTCTTAGTGCTACACCACCAGGGTATGCGTGGTATAGTGGGATAGCCTCTACTGTTGATAAGCCAAATAAGAGTACTTTTATATCTCGGTTAGAGCTCATGCTTTAGTCCTTAAAGTTTTAACTGTAAATCTAACCTTATTACCTTACAGGGAGTAGAGGAGATAATAGGAGACTAGTATTGAGTGAAGGTAAAGATTACTATAAAGATCCAGAGATTGTTAAGAGGATGGCTAGGTTAATAGCTGAAGGAGCTTCAATGCTATCAGAGACATGCCCAATATGTGGGTTACCATTATTTAAGCTAAAGACAGGAGAGACTGTATGCCCAGCTCATGGGAGAGTATGGATTGTTACAAGTGAGGCTGAAGCTGAGGAGATAGAAGTAGATTATGTCTTAAGACGTATAGAGTATTATGCTATAAAGAGGGCATATGAAGCATTAAACTCTAATGAGCCAAGCGAGATAATACCATGGCTTAATATAATTGAGGTAGCTGAGAGAATAAAGAATCTAAGAGATAATAGGTTAAAGACTAAAATGGAGACAGTAGAGAAAAGTGAGGTTAGTAAAAGTAGGAGTGAGAAGTAATAAACTAACGTGTTATAGCAGCGAAGTTTATTAATGTTAAGATTATATGTTTAACCCCTCTAATGAAATCCTCTAATCTAATATTCTCGTTTGGCGCGTGAACCCTAGAGTCATAGTACCCTACACCAGCCCCAGTCATTGGAATCCCTAGTATGTTAGTGAACAGGTATATTGGGCCAGAGCCTGCAGCCATAGGTAATACCTCTGGCTTGACACCATAAGCTTCTAATGCTGCACCTATAGATGCTTTAACTATAGGCTCCCCAGGCTTAGTGTACCCTGAGGGATACATACTCTCAATTTTCACCTCGATATCCTGGAATCCTCTAGATTTAAGATACTCTAATATACTACCCATTATAACATCAGGCTTCTGCCCCGGGACTAGCCTCACATCTATCTTAATAGATGCTGTTGAGGGTACTATAGTCTTAGACCCCTTACCAGTATATCCCGAGTATAGGCCTGAAACATTTAGTGAAGGCATTAGGTATAGTCTCCTAAGAGCTTCAACTCCTCTAACGCCTCCAACAAACTCTTTAATCCCTAGGGCTGAAGCCATAGCCTCTAAGTCTCCTATATCAACTTCTCTAAGCATAATCTCACCAGTCTCTAAGAATTCCCTATCAATACCATCATAGAAGCCTGGTACTAAGACATTACCATTCTCATCTTTTAGTAGAGTTAGCATTCTAGCTATTCTCCAAACAGGATTAGGGATTATAGGTGAGTAGCCGCTATGAACATCTCTATTAGCCCCCCTCAGTGATGCCTCAAAGTATATCATACCCTTAAATCCTAGGCTTATAGAGAGTCTCCCATCTCTCTTAACATAACCTGTCTCCCATATGCCTCCACTAGCTCTAAGCCACTCCCTATTATCTTCAACAACTCTAGCTAACGTTGGGGAACCTACCTCCTCTTCGCCTTCAATAATAAACTTGACTTTAAGATCTAACTCATCTATATGAGGCAGTAGGATCTCTAGTGCGGCAAGCCTAGCAGCAATATTACCCTTATTATCTGCTACACCTCTACCATAAATCCTCCCATCTCTAATAACCATCTCGAATGGATCACTATCCCATAACTCCATGGGGTCTGGTGGCTGAACATCATAATGGTTATATATGAGTACAGTCTTAGAACCATCCCCAATTTCACCAAAAACAACAGGATTACCCCCACCACTCTTAACCTCAACCCTAAAACCTAGAGATTTAAGTAGAGACGACACTAGATTAGCACCCTCAACCATCTCAGAACCTCCCCAAGCCGAGACTGTAGGAATCTCAACAAGCTTAGCTAAAACATCACTAATATTCTTACCAGCAATCCTCTCAACCTCGCCTAAAAACATCCCTCAATCCCCTCTATTTTCTATTCTCTTCTTTCTATTCCCTTTAGGGAAATACTTTAGGCTCCTTCCTAATCTTATTCCCCCTTTAGGGGCACTGTCATCGCCCTTTATATGAGTCCCTTTAGGGAGGGTAACCACTTCTCAACTATTATCATGTATAGTTAAAATATTTAACTCTATCATAAGGTTTTGCCTAGTTATCACCCTAAGAGTTGGATGTCCAAAGAAACAATGGTTTAAGTCTCGGGTTTTATAGGTTATTTTTGGTGGATTATTTTTGGTTATTAGTGTTAGGCCCTCAGCTCTGCTTGCTGAGGGAGAGTGTCTGGTTGTATCTGCTGTTTTAGATACTGATAGGATACCGGTCTTAGGACATGTTAGGGAAGCTGTATTGGGGGCATTTATTGATAGAGATGATGATTTAATTGAGGGTTTAAGTGTTAAGGATAAGATTTTGGCATATACTATGATATATGGCGGCCTAGTTTTGTCATATAAGTGTGATATTGTGACACCTATATCTAGAATACATGTAGGCACTCTACTAGAACTAGGTGTAAGGAGTGAGGAGAGGATTGTGAGTGATAGCTTGATATTGAGAGCATGGGCTCTAATATTTAAGGGTAGAGAGGCTGAAGGCTTAGATCTCCTAAGTGGAGAGATAATCTATCCTACCAGACTAGGATGGAGAGTGGGAGGTGATGTGAGAATAGCTCCTATCGGCGTAGAGGTTATTAGAGGCCAACCTACCCATCTTTGAAAGCTTCTGGGGAGAGATTAAGGGCCATATTTCTGGGCTTGAGCTGAGCTCTAAGCCCACTATTGGTATGAGCATATTCCTCTTAATGGGCATTTGTTACATTTGGGTTTCTTTGGTTTGCAGTAGTCTCTAGCTATGGCGGTCATTGAGGCGTGTAGTAGTTTTAAGCTATAGATGTCTTTATTAGCTACTTCTAGTATCTGGGCTCTAGCTCTCTCGTATGAGCCTAGCTTTATGCCGAGTCTCTCTAGTACTCTCTTTGTTTGGTTAGATACTGGTATTGTTGGCTTATTGAATGCGTATAGTAGTATTGAGTCTATGGTCTCACGGCCTACCCCCTTAATCTTTAAGAGTCTTATTCTAAGATTTTCGACTGGTTCACTTATATTGAGATCCTCTATTATCCTAGATATTTCTACTATTACTCTGGCTTTGTCGAGTTTGAAGTTTATACCTGTGAGTTTTAATGCTAGATCTTCATAGTTCATCTTAGCTAATACGCTAGGCTTATCTAATCCTAGTTCTCTAAGCTTATTGAATACTCTCTCTGCTAATACCCACCTAGTCCTCATTACGAGTATAGCTGTTAGTATTATGTGGAATGAATCTTTTAGCCCAGCCCACCATTCTAGACTTAAACCATCCCTGGGATACCAGCCGTGTTTTGGGAGCTCGCTCTTATACTCTTCAAGTATGCTTAGGATTAATTTCAACTTATCACTATTCAAGAATATGCCCCTAGAGTAAGTATTATTCTACTGTTACTGTCTTAGCTAGATTCCTAGGCTTATCTGGGTTATAGCCTCTAGCTACAGCCTCCTTATATGCTAAGAGCTGGAAGTATGGTATTAGAGTATATGGCTCTAAGAGTAAGCTATTAACCGGCGGCATATCAACTACATTTATAGAGTGAGAGCTTGAAATATTGAGATTTACGTTTTCAGGCTTAACTACAACAATACTAGCTCCCCTAGAAGCCATCTCCATAATATTACCTATAATCTCTAGGCTATCACTTGTAGCTATAAAGTATACGGGGAACTTCTCCTCTACTAGAGCTATAGGCCCATGCTTACTCTCCCCTGCAGGGTAGGATTCAGCATGTATATATGCTATCTCTTTAACCTTAAGTGAAGCTTCTTTAGCAATCATAGATCCAAGACCTCTACCTAGTATATACATGCTCTTAATACCTCTAAGTGGACTATCATTTAATATACTAAGTGAAGTCTTTATAGATAATCCTAGTATATCTGAGGCTTTAGATAAGTCATCTATAAGGTTTCTAGTACTACTATTATCTAAACTCTTATTCTCGATAGCACTATAGATTGCTAAGATGCTACCAACCATAATCTGTGATGTATAGGTTTTAGTTGCGGCTACTCCGATCTCAGGACCACACCTCATATATATAGCTATATCTGATTCTCTACTTAAAGCACTCCCAACAACATTAGTTATACCAATAACCTTAGCCCCTCTACTCTTAAATGCCCTAATAGCTTCTAACGTATCATATGTCTCTCCACTCTGGCTTACAGCTAGTATGACATCCTCTCTGCTTATAGAATCTTCAACAACTTTATACTCTGAGGCTATTAGAGGAGTAGATTTAATCTTAGCAATCTTAGATAAGAAATATGATATTATGAGGCTAGCATGGTAACTAGTACCAGCTCCAACTAAGACTATATGATTGGCTTCATTTAAGAGAGATGCAGCCAACTTAACAATTGGGTCATCGATATTACCATCATAAGTACTCTTTATGGCATTTGGCTGCTCAACTATTTCTTTAAGCATAAAGTGTGGATAGCCTAGCCTAGTAGCCTCCTCAAAACTCCACTCTATAAACCTAACCCTAGACATTATACTCTCATATTTAACCTCAGCTATACCATCATCTGTTAACTTAAATAACTTAACTTCAGTAGGAGTAATCCACCCTACCTCTCCATCCTCTAGCGTCAAAACTCTCCTAGTGTACTCTATTACTGCTGGGATATCACTTGCTATAATATTAAAACCATCACCTAGACCTAAGACGAGCGGACTCTTAAGTCTAGCGAAATATACCTTATTAGGCTCACTGCTATTAATAATTGCTAGAGCATAACTACCCTCAAGCCTAGAGATAGCTCTAATAAAAGCCTCGAAAAAGTTAGATGAGAATGGAATCTCATCTTCAATTAAATGAGCTATAAGCTCTGTATCAGTCTCACTAGTAATCCTATGACCCCTAACCTCTAAGATACTCTTAATGATAGAGAAATTCCTAATAACCCCGTTATGTACAACAGCAATCCTACCACTACAATCAGTATGCGGATGAGCATTAACATCACTAGGAGCCCCGTGAGTAGCCCACCTAGTATGACCTAACCCAGTATAAGCTTTAAACTCACTAACTTTAAACCTAGATAAGAAACTATCAACATCACCCCTAGCCTTTAAAACATGAACCCTACTCTCATTAAGTACCAATGCAACACCAACACTATCATAACCCCTATACTCAAGCCTCTTAAGACCAAGAGAAATCATAGGCGCAACATTCCGCTTAATAGCACAAATACCAATAATACCACACAATAAAGACGCCCCAACTATTCAGAGAGGTAAGAGCCTATATAACTTTACTTTCCTTTACTTTCATTTCAATTTTTTATTGCTTCTGTCTTTACTATATTTATCTAGCTTATTGTTGGATTTTGGAAAATTCATCAAGCCATATGAGGAGCCGGATGTCTAGCTATAGGCATATGTCTCGTAGCTAAACCTCTATACCATTGAGTTTTGAGCTTTAGTTTCGCAAGGCTTGGATACTGTTTAGTGCCCTCTATATCTCAAGTTATACTACTTTCTGGGAAGGGTTCGTGGCTGTTTCTTTTCTTTAGGTTTTGTAGGTCTCTCTAGGATGCTTAGAGTTCTTGACGCGATTAGATACGCGCTAATAGTATGTTTATCTAATCTTAATTTTCTCATTGCTTCTGCGTGTTTATCGTGAACTAGTTGCTTCTCTCAGTTCTACATATACTGTTTTTAATCCGTAGAGTTGTACTTTCCACACTATCCTCTCTATGATTGAGCTCCTTAATATGGCTATTTTTGTAGCTACTGTGAAATAGTAGGCTAATTGTTACGTAATCTAAACCCATAGAGGTATAACTTATAAATAAACCCCTGAGTGCATATAAAAGTCTTGTGACCCAGAGTTTCCGAGACCCATTGCAGACCGTGAGGAGGAAGCTCAGGGAAAAAGCGGTGACACGCACCAAAAACCTAGGACGGGAAACGGTAAAGTATCGATATTACATGATTAAATAGTTGACTGCAAGAACCTCCCATATAGTATCCTGGTTAGTAGGGCACTTGAAGCATTATCTCCACTTACGTTAATAGCAGTCCTTATAGCGTCGAGTATCGGGTCTACAGCCAATATTATTGCTATTCCTTCTAGTGGTAGCCCTACAGTTGAGAGTACGAATGCTAGCATTATTAGCCCACCACCAGGTATTGCTGCTGTTGCTATTGACCCTATAAGTGCTGCTAGTATTAGGAGTAAGAGTTTATCAAAGCCTAGAGTTATCCCGAAAAGTTGTGCTACAAACAATGCTGAGAGTGCTTGGTATAGAGCTGTACCATCCATGTTAACTGTGGCTCCAATCGGTAATGTTATATTAAATATATCTCTAGGTATACCCATCCTCTCAGCAGCCCTCATATTTACTGGGAGTGTTGCGACAGAGCTCCTAGTAGTAAATGCTACGAGGAAAGGCTCAAGCTGCTCCCTAAAATACCTCCTAGGACCTAAGCCTGCAATCCAAACCATTAGACCATATATTACTATAAAGTGGAATAGTGCAAATGTATATAATGCTATAACAAGCTTAATATAGCCTTTAGCAATCTCTGGTCCATAAACACCTACAAGCCATGCGGAGTAGCCGAATACAGCAATAGGAGCATAGTACATTAGTAGTGATACTATCTTAATAAAAACCCTACTACCAGCCTCAAGGAATGATCTTATTGGAGCCCCTGCATCTCCAAGCAGGGCAACTCCTAGGCCGAAGATTAAGGTAAATACTATAAGCTTAAGAGCACCACCAACAGTTAATAGCTCTGAGAAGTCTATTGAGAAGAATGACATGACAATGTCAACCCAAGTAGCAGGCTTAGGAGGCGTATATCCTGGAGGAACCTCTAACCCAATTCCCTCACCAGGCCTAAATACTAGGCCGGAGACTACGCCAAGACTAGCTGCTATTATACTAGTCCCTATGAGAATTATAATAACTATTACTAGTATACTACCAAGCCTTCTAAGATCTAGGATACTAGCAACAGCATAGCCTATAGTGAAGAATATGAGAGGTGGTATAATAGTTCTAAGTATTCTAACAAAAATATCACCAAGTATTCTAAGATTAGAGACGGTTTCACCACCAACGTATCCAAGAAGCCCCCCAATAATTAATGCAATAACCATAGCTACTACAATGTACCTAGCTTTCTTAATCTCAACGCTCACCTAAATCACACCTTCAGTTAGAAACTTAACCTTTAACTCTTATATACTTAACTCCTATATTAGGAGTATCCTAAGTTTTATAATATGTGATTGTAGTAGGAATGAGAATTTGTAAACTTAGTTATAAGCTTGAAAATATAGTTTAACCATTGGTGTTTCAATTTGAGATTAGCTATACTCGGTACTGGTCTTATGGGGAGCTCTGCATCTGCTAGGTTGAAGGAATTAGGTTTTCATATTGTGTTATGGAATAGGAGTATTGAGAAGACTGAGGTTATTGCTAGAGATTTAGGCGTTGATATTGCTAGGAGTATTGTTGAAGCTATTAGTAGTGTTGACTATGCTCTAGCATTCTTAGCTGATGACTCAGCTCTATTATCAGTTGTCTCATCAATCCCTAGGGCTGATGGTTTGATATTTGTTAATTTCTCTACTGTAACACCCAAGGCTAGTATTATGGCATCTGAGTTCTTAAGCACTAGGGGTGTATGCTATGTTGAGGCCCCTATACTAGGAGGGCCTAGGATTGTTAGAGAAGGTAAAGCTATAATATTAGTATCTGGTCCAAGTCACTGTGTGGGGAGCATAGAGGGGATTCTAAAAGCTCTAGCATCTGATATAATATTCATCTCTGAAGATATTGGTAAAGCTTCAGCACTTAAACTAGCGTATAATAATATGCTTATAACCTCTATAGCGTCACTAGCAGAGTCTATAGTACTAGCAGAGGCGTACGGCTTAAGCCTCGATATTGTGAAGAATGTATTCTCGAAAACTGTATTTAAGGATTTAGTAGAGAGATACTTTGATAGACTGATAAGTGAAGAAATACCAACAGGATTTAAGTTATCTCTAGCAGCTAAGGATATGGAGTATGCTAGTAGAGCAGCGTTCGATAAAGGCATCCCCCTACCATTAGCATCAGCAGTAGAGCAGCTATATATGCTAGCCTCGAAGGCAGGATTAGGAGATAAAGACTATACTAGGATATACTTATTCATGAAGAGGTTAGGGTTAAAAACTTAAACCATATAAATATCTAGCTAAGTATTCAAGCCGGCATATAGACTGGGTTATCCATAGTTGCTACTCTTGTCTCAGACTCTATTAGGGCTCTAAGATTCTTAGGTATACTAAACATGTGCTCATGAGCTTTAGAGTCGTAGAATCTAGTATTTATGTTATGTCTTCTGAGTAGGTAGTCTATATCTTCAGGCTTTAGTTCTAGAGGATTCCTAGTATTAGATGCTATAACGTAGCCCCACATAGCGCTAAAGCTAGGTATAAATACATGGTAGTAAGTTGCATACTTAAAGACCCTCCTAATAGTACTATATATGATGGCGTGAGTTTTCGGTGTATTAGTTGGGCTTGTAGCTTGAGTTACGAATACTCCATTATCACCTAATATCTCCGATATTCTCTTATAGAACTCCAGCGTATAGAGCTTATATGATGGTCCAGCCTCTATAGGATCTGATAAGTCTGCTATTACTACATCAAAGCTCTCGCTAGTATTGAATACGTAGTCTAGGGCATCTCCTATAATAAGGTTAAGTCTCTTATCGTTAAATACTCCTTCGTTCATGAAGCTTAAGTACTCTCTACAAACCCTAACTACTTCTTCATCAATATCGACCATGACAGCTCTAGATACACTACTATACTTTAAAACTTCTCTAGCTGTTGCCCCCTCCCCACCGCCTAATATGAGGACGTTTCTAGGGTTACCGTGTAGGAGCATTGCTGAGTGTACGAGTGCTTCATGGTAAATGTACTCATCAAACTCTGATGATTGAGTCTTACCATCTAGTACTAGTAGCCTACCGAACTCTGTAGTCTCTAGCACGATTATATCCTGGTACTTAGATCTAGTTCTATATACTACTCTCTTCACACCCTTAATATGGCCATGGGTTGGTGTATCCCACTCTATGAGCCATAGCCAGTTACTCAAATTACATCCCCGTACTCCATCATATTAACTATAACTTTTAACCTGTATACTTTTAACCCATTCTAGGAAGTCTTTAACCATGACCTCAATAGGTCTCCACTCTCTCTTTAGATGCCTACTAGCATACCTATACCTTAATCTTAATAAGTTAATAGTAAGAGATAGGGGTGATCCTCTAGGTGTAATATAGCCAAGACTATATAGAGATAGCTTAATGATTAAACCTAGAGGTATTCTTAAACACCTCCTCTTAAGCTGCCTACAACCCTCAGCTACTAGATCAGCCATATCAGGGTAATATGGTGAGACAGTATTCAGCCATAGCCCATCATACCTCCCTTCGATGGCCTCAGCTATTACCTCAGATACGTCTCTAACATGTACTATAGGTAAGCCTATTCCTATCCTTGGAGCTAGTCTAAGCTTTAGTAGATCTATGAAACGCCTCCACTCTATGTGGTAGGCCCAGGGCCCCATAATTAATCCAGGTCTAATTATTGACCACTTCCCCTTAACATCTACTCCCCTAGATACTAGTAGCTTCTCGCCTTCAGCCTTAGTTAGCTCATGGTAGCTATTATGCCTATGGGGTTTATCGTTTAGATGTTTCTCTTCCTCATACACTATACTACCAGGCTTAACCCCTAATATCTCACCTATGGCTCCAATACTGCTAACATATACTATACGGGATCCTAACTCTCTAGCAGCCCGTATACCTTCATCTAGTAAGTATACGTGGGCTTCTCTAAAATCCTCAAGCTTACCTGTTATCTTACCTGCTATATGTATATATGCGTCTCCTTGCTGCTCTGCTAGGCTCACATAGTTTACCCTATCATATAGTCTAATGTCTACGCCTAGGTTTCTAATATACTCTGCTATAACCCTCCTCTTAGCCTCAGAGCCTCTCCTACCAACAACTATAACCTTATAGCCTCTCCTAATCAGCTCCTCAGCCAGGTTAACCCCTAAGTAGCCTATACCTCCTACTAATACATACTTCATATCATTACAAGCCTCGCTAGAGTTATATATAATGTTATTAGCGATAAAATACTTGTAAACCATATTAGCCAAATTTCAGCTATTACTAGCTCAGGCTCTGATAGTGGTACTCTCGATGTTAATAGGACTGGTAGGCTTAAGGGAGCTCTATGTGATATTTTAGGCTTAATAATCCATCCATCCATGTATACTGGCCTCTCAAATCCTCTTCTCTCTACAAACCCTATAGTTGATACTTTGAGGAAGCCATTTAAAGCTATTGGAAGCCCTGCTATTAGAGCTATAGCCTCAACCCTACCTATAATAGCTATTGATGCTATAGCTGCTCCTATTGTAAAACTACCAACATCTCCATTGAAAGCCTTAGCTGGGTATAGGTTAAAGTATAGTAAACCTATTATTGCCCCTAATAAGGCAATACCCAAAATAATAGCATTTATACTCTCCTCAAACCCAGCACTGTACTGTATGTAGCCAGCGAAAACCATAGCTAGAGCCATAATTAGAGCTGATGCTAGCATAACACCATTATGAGTATCATACATATTAAACCCGTTAGTAGAAATAGTGTAAACTATTGGTAAGAGTAGAGGGTAAACTATGGTAAGCCTAGCTAAACCATCAAGTGGGATCAGTGGCCTAGGCTCATAAACGCCTAGAGCAATTATTGGAATAGATGGTATGATACCTAATAAAATCTTATAACGAGCTCTTAAGACTAGAAAATCATCTAGGAGGCCTATAGAACCGGCTAAGATAATAGATATCGTAAATGCTAGAGCCTCAACCCTAAACCCATAAATATATACTAGTATAGATGATACTATAAGAGAAAACATAATAGATAAACCTACACTCTCAGCAACTTCAACACGGCAAGGTTTATGAACATCTAAGCCAACATGACCAATAGACTTAAATAATTTAATTAAGAGAAGTGATGAAAGAAAACTTACAATTAAAGCAGTAGAGAAGACATAAACAATCAAGTCTATCAATTAAACCCCCCAAACCTATAAGCCATAATTGAGGCCTTTAAACTCTAAAAGATTAAGGTATAATTGGTGGGATGAAGAAACGCAAACCGTGTGACAATAATGATCGGAGGCTCTCACACGACCACCGTTTGTCTTTAGATGTAACATCTAGGGACCTAAACCTCTCTCACGCGGATCTATGCATCAGTGTGGAGTCATGGGTGTCTGTCTACCAATAGCGCAAGGGCTTCCACCTATGTTTAGTTCTGAGCGGCTTGGAGCATTTCTCTCATCGCTTTCCAGGCTTTTCCTAAGCTTATAGGTATTTCCTCGAAAAATTAAGGAGAAAACAGCCCAAGCTTTAAGTTAAAATTGAATTCTAGAATCTAGGGTTTAGACTTGAGTATTTCAAGGGTTTTGAGAGTATTAGGATCTGCGTTAACTGTAGTAGTCCTTCTACTAGTAGTATTGATTGTAGCTAGACTCGCTGTGCTCGCGCCTAGATTAGCTCTAGCTACAGTATTCATACTAGTACTAGTAAGTATTATTATGTTTCTAAGCTTAGTGTTTAGAGTTATTAGAGGGATTCTAAGAAAGTAGTATTTAAGATTTAATTCTACTAGTTACTTCTTCTACAAGCTCTTTTATAAAAGATTTCCTGAGAGTCTCTCTATAAGAGTATAGTTTCAAGTGTATATCTTCGTAGTCTGAGAGTAGATATGTTGATATAATTGGTGTTGATGCTATATCTACTAGCATCCTCAAGTATGTTGATGTTTCTATAATGTCACTTGTAGGCCCTAATACCTCCTTAACTATCCTTCTCGGAGCTCTCTCAGTAATTATATCACTACTATTTAAGCTTAGGCTCCTAATTATCCTATATATACTCCTCTCTACTATACTACTAAATACATCATTATCATGGAATACTTCCTCTAAGACTCTACCAATATTCTCTACACGCTTCCCAACTCTCTTCTTGATTTCAGCTATAACCTCATCTGATCTTTTGATTAGTGATATTGGTAGTAACCTCCTCTCGTGTAGTAGCGGCTTAGCCCATCTCCTCCCAATACTAGACCCTTTCAAGTTTAGTATCTTGATTAAACTCAATACTTCAATATCATCGAAGTATATTATCCCTTCTCTTATGAGATCTGATAGTCTTATAGGGTTTAGGAGCTCTCCTAGATTTGAGACTGTATTATCAAATATTTTACCTTCAAGGTTACTCCATTCTACGGCTATCCTAACTATTGCCCTATCTAGGGCTAGCTGGATACTTGTAAACTTATGGTGGTAGTATAGAGATTTATACATCTTGAACCTAGCATCAAATACATCCTCTATAGCTGGTAATGCTTTAACAGGTAAGCTTATATCTGGCTTTGACTCTATAACTGTAACCTCTAAGCTTTCAAGAACTCTATCAATGTCGATATATCCATATATAACCCCAGTGTATTTAGCGTCTCTAACTAAATAATCTAGCCTATCAACATCTACTATGTTATTAGATAATATTTTATTAATTACAGCACAGGCTTCAAGCTTAATCCCTACCTCGACATCTATATCTTTTAACCTCCCAGGACTTATAGACTCTAATGCTAGCTCTAAGAGATAGCTTAAATTACTATACTCTATACTTCTAGACATATCAATTAGAGATTCTATAAAGTACTTAGTGTAAGCCTCATGAATCTTAGTATACTCGCCAAGCTTAATAATAGCGTTCTTAGCCTCACTTAGGCTTCCTAAGATGCTATCATCACTTAAACCTCTAAGCTCAGGGTTGAATATTAGATCCTCTATAGTATCCTCACTCATGTGACTAAATGGGGGATGGCCTAGATCATGTAAGAGTCCTGCAAGCCTAGCAACCTGAATAAATGTAGAGTATACTCTATCATCACATTTTTCAAAGAGAGCACTACAAACTTTAGAGCTCCTCCTAGAAGCCTCAATAACCCTATAAGCCATCCGGGAGGCAAGGTGCATTACCCCTAAGGAATGCTCAAGCCTAGAGTGAGTAGCAGATGGGAAAACTAGGTAGCTTAAGCCAAGTTGTTTAATCTCATGTAGTCTCCTAAGAAATGGTGTCTGGAGGATCCAGTACTCAGCTTCATTAATAGGGATTATACCATGAATACTATCTTGGATAACAGCTCTAGGCTTATATATCCCTAAGAATTCTGGCCTCAAAGACTTAAACCCTAAGTTAGAGATAATAGCTAAAGCTATTAACCAATAAGATGATAGGTAGTGCTAGAATGTGATCTGGGATTTTTAAATAGCTAAGATTTTATTTTAAATTTAGATAATTTAACTAGTATTGGTGTAGTGCTTGGCTTTCAAGCTACTAGAGTACTATAGTCTATGGCATGATTTTTTACTTGAAGGCTTCGAATCTGGTGTTACTGCCTCTGAGAGTATAGGCTTTAGCTTAGAGAGTGTTAGAGGCGTACTATTCTGCGGTCTTGGAGGTAGTGGGATTGTAGGCGATTTTACTAGAGCCTTAGAATACGTCTATGGCTCTAAGCTCCCTCTAGTCACTATTAAAAGTTATAATCTCCCACTCTGGTCTAAAGACTATATTACATACATTATAAGCTACTCTGGAGATACACTAGAGACTATACTATGCTTTAAGAAGGCTTTAGAGCTTAACTCTAGAATTATAGCTGTTAGTAGTGGCGGCTACCTGGGCAGAGAAGCTTCCAGACTAGGATTACCATGGGTTAAGGTTAGGAGCGGTCTACTACCTAGAGCTGCCCTACCATTAATGCTAGGAGGTCTACTAGGCTCTCTATCTAAGCTGAATATAATGGATATACCTGAGGATAGCCTACTCGAGGCATATAATACATTAAGGAACACTATGGCTGATGATGCAGAGCCCTACGTTAAAGTAGCATATGAGAGTGATATATTAGTAGTCGGAGGATGTGGAGTTTATAGTATAGTAGCTGATAGGTGGAGGCAAGAGTTTAGCGAGAATACTAAAATGCTAGTTAAGAGCGAGATATACCCTGAATCAGCACATAATGATATAGTTGCATGGCAGACTAAGAGAAGTCTAAAGATAGGATTTATAGCTATAAGAGGAGGAGACCCTATATGCGATAATATAGTAGATATAGTAGTAGCTAAGTATAGAGAACATGGACCCGTAGCTGAGCTAAAACTAGGTATGCCTAGTATAGCAGAGCTCCTTAGAGGAGCACAAATAGGAGGTATAGCATCAATTCTTGTAGCTCAGAGGAGGAGTGTAGATCCAGAAGCAACACCAGTAATAGCTGAGTATAAGGAGAAGCTAAAGAAGGTAATAGATTTAATTTAGACTACATAGATTTAGATTCACTCTCAGCTCTCTTAAGGTTCTTCACTATTAAAGTCTTTGTGAGAGTTCTCCAAGCTAGTAGCCATACTACTGCTAGTATTAAGCCAGCTATTGTTACTAGAGCACTTATAGTACTCGGTAGTCTCTGGGATGCTGGTATAGATACTATGTATGCTATAGATACTACCCCAGCATAACCTATGAGCATTACTAGTAAAGGCTGCTGTAAAGCCTTTATAATATTTCTAAGTTTAAAAGGAGGCTTTGACATACTAGCCACCTATAATCCAATTATCTTAGTTAGGATCTTAACCATAGTTAATGGTTTAAATATTAGATTTTGTACTAGCTTATGTAGTCTAAAGTATCCTAAGGCTATCTCAGCGTGAGCCTGAGGGGTCAATGTTGATATTAGCCTCCTCCTCTCCTCTACACTAAGCCTCTTAGCCCATTCTAGTAGCCTCCTCTGAATACTTATAGCCTCACTTAACCTTAACCTACGCAGCTCTCTTATAGGATCTAATCCTTTAGCTAAAGCCTCTCCAGCTATATAGCCTGATATTATCGATGGCCTAATCCCCTCACCTGTAAGTGGTAAGACATATCCTGCAGCTTCTCCAACCTTAACTAATCCATTAATATATCCTAACCTTAACCCCCCAATAGAGACTACAGCGGCTTCTCTCTCTACAACTATACTATTCTTAAGTCTAGAATCTTCACTGATAAACTTATCTAGTAGCTTCCATAGAGTATTATGATCCCTAAAGCCTCCAACACCAACCTCAACATTATCTCCATGTGGGAAGACATAATAGTAGCCTAGGATCTCTGTATCAAAATATATCTCTATAGTATCCATCTCTACATCTCCTAGTGAGCCTCCTAGAATATACTGTACTACAGGTATCCTCTCCCCCTCATAGTATGGGAAGCCTCCAGAGAATATGCCTCTCCTAACATCTATAGTCTCGCCTCCAAGCCTAGCTACCCCACTCTTATGATTATATCTAGCCCTATAGTATATGTCAGCTCTAGTCTCTGAGAGGATATGCTCTAGAAACTCTCTTTTATCAATAATGAATCCGTTAAGCCACCCTCCAGCCTTAAATAACTTTAGTCTATCAACATATAGCTTAACATAACTTATCTTATTTAAAACAATACTCTTAGGTATAACAAACGGTATATCACTAGTTACGGGGACACCTCTACCGCAAGGCTTAACAGCTAATCTATCATGTACCTCGATAATTACAGGTTTAAATCCAGCCTTGGATATAGCGTATGCTGCGCCAACCCCTCCAGGTCCACCGCCAATAATATAGAATCTATCAGGCAAACTAGAAACCTCAAAGTTGAAGATATCTAATTAGCCTTTAAATTATCATATTAAGAGATCAGTAAGGAGTATCCTTATATTAATAGGTTAGTGGGTTAAATGTATAGCTACTTAACCTTAATCCTCCTCTCAACCTCTAAGATAATAGAGTCTGGAGGTCTAAAGCCTGACTCGATATCCTCTAGTAACCTCCTCCTCCTACTAGAATCGTGTATGAGCATAGAGGCAGCACCTCTAACCCAACCTTCACTATACTCAGCTATTATTCTCAAAGCATCCTCTATACCAATATTATTCTCTCTCGATATCCTCATGGCTATGAGGAGAATAGCTGCTGGAATACTCCACCTTATATCAAAGAGTGTAAATCCACACAATCTAAGACACCCTACTACAATATGGTTACTGAGTATAGTAGGGGGAGGCTACATAGTATTAATGTATTGATCTCTAAATTACCTAATAGTATCAAATACTCATTTATTTGGATTTTTAAGTTTGAGTATTCTAAGTTGTTCTTGGTGCCTAGTTTGGTACTTAATATTGTCTTTGATGATATTCATAAGCTTCACTCTGACCCCTCTGGTAGGCATCCCGAGAACCCGTGGAGGCTGGAGTATGCTCTCTCAGCTCTAAGAGATTCTAGTGCTTGGAGCCACATCACTATACATAATACTCCTGAAGCTAAGGTTGATCTCTTAAAACTTATTCATGATGAAGACTATATTAGGCTTATTGAGAGAGAGTCTAGATTAGGCTTCCACTATATCGATAATGATACATACGTAGCTGAGCATACATTTAACGTAGCAGCTAGGTTTACTACTGCAGCTTATGATTCTAGTATTAGGTCTCTAGAGAATAGAGAGTTATGGCTTATAATGCCCAGACCTGGAGGGCACCACGCTGGTAGGAGTGGGTGGGCTATGGGAGCACCTACTCTCGGCTTCTGTATCTTCAATTATGCAGCTATGGCTGCTAAATCTCTACTAGATAGGGGTTTAAGAGTTTTAATCATAGATTTTGATGCTCACCATGGCAACGGGACTCAAGACATATTCTGGTATGAGCCTAGAGTCCTACACTTCGATATACATGAGGAAGACATATACCCGGGGACTGGGTATGTTGATGATATTGGAGGAGAGAGTGCTGAAGGCTCTAAAATCAATGTACCCCTCCCAGCTTATAGTGGAGACCAGCAGTACATGTGGGTTATAGAAAGGGTACTTAAACCCCTAATAGAATCCTTTAGGCCAGATGCTATAGTAGTCTCTGCAGGTTTCGATGCTCATGTAGGGGATCCCTTAACGCTACTTAGAGCTACTGAGAAGACATATGAGGCTATAGGCGGGCTACTCAGAGACCTATGGGTTGAGGGTAGGATTAAGGCTCTAGTATCTAACCTTGAAGGCGGATATGGTGAAGGTCTTAGGAGAGGATTTACATCATATATTGAGGCATTACTAGGCATTAGGAGGTATAGTGGGGGTATTGAGCCTAGAGAGCCTCCTGATAGGATTCTAGGAGAGCTTAGGAAGATTCTTAGTAAGTACTGGGGTATAGGAGTCTAGTACCTCTAACCCCACTACTGGTATAGTATATAAATAATATCTCTAGAATCCACGTAAACTCTTGGGAGTATAGTTGCTTGAAGGCTTAAGAGACGCTATTAGAAAATTTATTACAGGAGGCCATTATGAGAGAGCAGTAGAAGAGTTTATTAGAGACCTACAGAAGGAGCTTATTAGAGCCGATGTCAACATTAAACTCGTCTTAGATCTTACAAGAAAGATTAGAGAGAAGGCATTAAAAGAAGAGCCTCCTCCAGGTATAAGCCGTAGAGACTGGTTTATTAAGATTGTATATGATGAGCTCTCAGCATTCTTCGGCGGTGATATAGAGCCTAGAGTAGATCCACCTAAAACACCCTGGATAATACTACTTATTGGTGTCCAAGGCTCAGGTAAGACTACAAGTGCAGGGAAACTAGCACTATACTACTCTAGGAAGGGGTACAAGACTGGACTCCTATCTACAGATACTTATAGGCCTGGGGCACTACAACAGCTTAAAACACTAGCTGAGCTCTCAGGAGCATTATTCTATGGTGAAGATAATGGTGATCCAGCTGAGATTGCTAGGAGAGGTGTAATGGACCTTATAGAGAGGGGGGCAGAGATTATAATAGTTGACACTGCTGGTAGGCATGGCTATGGAGAAGAGGCTGCTCTACTAGAAGAGATGAGGAGAATAGCTGAATATATTAATCCCAACGAGATTATAATGGTTATAGATGCATCTATAGGGCAGAAGGCTTATGATCTAGCATCTAGATTCCACAAGTATACTCCTATAGGTGGAATACTGGTAGCTAAAGCTGATGGGACAGCTAGAGGTGGAGGAGTACTATCAGCTGTCGCGGCTACAGGGGCAGTAGTAAAGTTTGTAGGTACAGGAGAGAAACTTGATGAACTAGAAGTATTTAGACCTAGGAGATTCGTAGCCAGGATACTAGGATTAGGAGATATTGAGGGTTTACTAGAGAGAATTAAGGCTATAGAGGAGGCTAGAAAACTAGAAGATACTGCAAAGGAATTAATGAAAGGGAAGCTAACACTAAGACTCATATATAGTCAGTTTAAAACTCTAAGAAGGATGGGCCCCCTAGCTAAAGTACTACAGATGCTACCAAATATACCACTAACATCTGAGACTCTAAGAGAAGCAGCTAAGCTAGGAGAAGAGAAGATAGATAAGTGGATAGCAATAATGGAGAGTATGACATATGAAGAGCTAGACAACCCTGAAATAATAGATAAGAGTAGGCTTAAGAGAATAGCTATAGGAAGCGGGGCTACAGTAGAAGAAGTCAAAGAGCTAATAAGCTACTACAAGAATCTAAAGAATTTAATCAAGAAACTTAGAAGAGATAGAAGTATAATAAAGAGACTAGGATTAGATATCTCTGAAGAGTCCCTCAATTATCTCTAAGGAGAATATATCCACAGATAAGGATGTTTTCTTCTCAATTTTCAAGGAAATGTTTATAGCTTTGATTTCCCTGTTTAATTCTAAGATGAGCTCTGAGTAGTGATGGGAGCATTGCTCTAAGCTTTCCAGAGCTAAACCTAGATGAGAGCCCTGCGTCGTTGGGCTCGACGGCCATCCATGAACCCACATGGATACCTAAATCTGCGCGGGCGAGGTGGAGGTTTCTAGATGTGACAATGAACAATAATAAAATGATAAGAATGAAAATCTAGGAACAAACGGTTAGCATTACTAGTATCCTCTTCCTATAGTTCTAGCTTGTATACTGAATATTGATTGTGATGGGCTATATTCTAAGACTCTCCTACAATAATCTATGTCAACTCTTTTGCAGCACATAGTAGCTCTCTCTTCTAACTCTCTAATGGCCTCATTACAGTTTATTGTTCTAGTATAGTATACTATATATGCTTCTCTAGATGCTAGTCTACATGCTTCACCTATGAAGTATTTTGATGCTGTTGGGTGATCCATTATTATCCTATTGAAGACAGGTTTGAGTATGAGTGGTAGTAGTGTTGCATCTGCTCTTAATGCTACTATTTCTCCTACTAGCTTCCTCTTATTCTCTCTTATATTCTCTGCTAGTAGTCTTACTGCATGAATATTTAAGTCTGCAGATACTACTTTTGCTTTTCTCAAGCTAGCAATATGTATAGAGTATCCTCCAACACCAGAGAACATGTCTAGGATAATTTCATTATCTGAAACCTCCTCAGCAATCCTCCGATGCTCTGTTGCGAGTCTAGGATTAAAGTATACTTTAGCTAAATCTACATGGAATAATAGCCCATACTCTTTATGTATCGTCCTAGTCCTATTCTCTCCAGCTAAATGCTCAATCCTCTGAGCTCTCACCTCACCCCAGGTCTCGTATTTTAGTAGAGCTACTTTAATTCTAGGCTGCTCACTCATTATATGTAATGCTGCACTCTTATAGACTTCAACATCTGGGATTTCACTTCTCCAATTGAAAACGATTATATCGCCTATAATGCTATAACTTGATAACCCTCTAAATAATTCACCTAGCGGCTTAGGCTTAGTTATTGGCTTTAACTCAGCACTCGTAACCCTAGCCTCAATACCTTCTCTAGCTAATACCTCTAAAGCTCTACTAGCATCAACTACTGGTATACAGACTTTATCATCTACCCTACTAAACTTAAACCTCCTATCAATAACTCTATGAAAGCTTAGTATTTTAACTACTCTCTCGGTATTAAATTTATTAACTTCTACACATTGAGATCCCATGATAACACCGTTAAGACTACTTTAAAAGCCTATACTGTATATCCTCTATTTTACTCCATAAATGCTCAATATTAAATTTGTACTGTTGGGCTAAGGCCTCTACCGGTATAGGCTTACCGTTAGCAGCCCTTAGTGTATAAAGTATAGCTTCATCTCCCGTAATCCACACTTCATGAGGCGCTATACCCTTAATGATATCGTTTCTCAGTTTAACATACACTACCACCTCTGGGAACCATATGGCCTCAAGATTGACTTCATCAAGCCTGTAGGAGCCGTAATGTATAGTTTTTAAAGCTACTCTAGCTAACTCTATATAGAGTCTACTCCAGCCTACTCTCTTAGCTAAGGATAGGATTACGTAAGCAATCCTCCTAGCATCTAGTGGTCCTTCTCCTAGAGTTTCTGCTATCATCTTCTCCATATAATCCCATTTAGGACCCTCAAGTATAGCCTTAGTAATCTTATTAACTGCTTCACTAGCTAATCTTAAATCACTTTTATCGGGGGTATCATATGGTGTATGGTATATACTCCTAGATTTCCTACTCCATAAGCTGTGTATACATAGTGTTGGTATACCTATAGATGCTAGTGAGAAGCTATCACACTCAGGGCACTCACAGCATCTTTTCTCAGCTAATACTAAATCTGCGTATTGGGGGCTACCAGAGACTATTATTGGATCTAGAGATGCCATATCATAGTTAATATAGACTCTAATCTTATCAATTAAATCTGTATCTAGTAATTGTTTAGCATAAAACCTACTACCCCAAGCCCAGTACCATGAGGCGTAGCCTAGAGCACCATACTCCTCAGCTGTAAACGATAATAGCCTAACTGTTAGCTTACTCTCAGATAATATCTTAGCAGTTATAATAGCTTGAGCTAATCCAATAATATCATCTGAGAATCCAGAATACCACTTATCATGATGAGCTCCTATAAGGATAATATCATCAGATGAGCTAGGAATATTAGCCTCTATAGTATAACCAGTGCTCTCTATAACTCTAGAATCAATACTTAAACTAATCCTATTATTACTTGAAAGCTTAGAACTATACCCTCTCTCAACAATAACTATAGGGATAGGAGTTGGAGAGCCAACTCTATAATTGAACCCCCAATAGCCATTAGTAACTATAGCTCTAGGAGCACTCTCAGACTCAACTATAACAGCTAAAGCACCAGCCTCAGAAGCATGCAACACTACAGACTTTATATCATCAGGGTCTTGAGGCTCATTAACAATAGCTACTCTACCCTCAGGGAAACTCCTCCAAGACTCAAGTCTAACAGGATTACCCTCAACCCTAAACCACAAACCCTCAACACTACCTGACTCAACATAAGGAGCTATACCTAGGAAACTAGGCTTAGGATCTAAGCTAGCACTCTTAAGTTTCCAGGATAAGAGAGGAACTTCAATAACTCTAGTCTTAACACCAAGATAAGACTCAATAATACCCCTAATTTTCTCAACTTCACTAACCTCCTCATAAGAACCAGGATTAATAGTAGACTCGGTGTAGAGCTTATCAACTAAGACTCTAAGATCACTAAGAACACTCTCAATACCCAATCCAACATATCACCCGGTTAAAAATTACTAGGGTAAACTTTAAATTAAAATTATAACTATCTCTACTCACATTTCATCTATTATAATTTACGAATATCCACATGACTATACTTTATATAGTGCGGGGGGTGGGATTTGAACCCACGCAGGCCTACGCCATCGGGTCCTCAGCCCGACCCCTTTGACCAGGCTCGGGCACCCCCGCGCCCTATATGGGTACTCTCTGAGTACCCACTATACATCTCTTGTCCTAGGGCTATTAATGCTTTATTTTTAACTCTAGGAGTATCTATGTGTATGTTAGGTGCTAGATTTGAGTGAACAAGATTTAGGTAAGGCTATAGTTATTAGGGTATCTAGTTTAGGTGACCTAGTTAGACTTGCCTCTAGCACAGCACAAATGATGCTTATAATGCCAATTTATAGATTTAAGCTAAAAGGTAAAATTATATACGCTATACAGACGATATATAAGGACTACTATAAGCTATACGGGCTACCAATAATATACTACTATATTGAAGATGGTGAAGCAGTAGAGGATAGTAAAGCTAAATATATACTAATCAAAGTAGATGAAACAGGAGAAAAAATAGAGACAACAGATAAAATAAGACCGGGCTGGATAGGAATCCCAATAATAAACCTGACAGAGAAACCGCCATTCATACCAGACGATATAATACAATAAAATAGACATGTGAGAGAGGTAATATGAATCCATTTAGAAGTCTGGATAATTGAGAGACATTTTTACTGAATATTCATCTAACATAACCCAGATGATAACCCTTTGGTATTATAGCTTATATCCAATAATTTAGGCTATTAGAGATTACTCGTGGATCGCTAAGAGAAGGGAAGCAATATAGAACTTTATTTTCGTAATATATAGGTTCTATAGAGTTAGGTTATCTTTAATACTAGTATCTTTGTGTTACTTAGTTTTTGCTGTAGCTCATTGTAACTCTCTTTATCTGCTATTATGAATGCTGCTAGGGTTATTTTTGATTTAGTCTTCTTAGCTAACCCTTCTACTGCTAGTATTTTATCTATATCATCTAGTTTTATATCTACTATCGCTATATTTGTTTCCTCACCTATACAGTCTTTTGGTATTATTATTGATTTGAGCTCCTTATACTTCTTAGATTTATAGTGTATTGTTAGGAATCCTCCTCTCTCTAGTTTTGACTCACTCTGTATATAGCATATTTTAGCTTCAGTATTTAATGCTATAGTTGTTGCTAAGCTTATAGCATCATGTGATAATGCTATTATAGAGTTAAGTTTCATATTACTATTGAAGTTAATAGTATCTGTTATTATGTAAGCTAATATATTTGTAAAGCCCGGGGATCTAGCTAGTATGTGGTATTCTCCTTCAGCGCCATTAAGCTCATTATCAATTATAGACTTTATTATGTTAAGCTCTCTAACCTTATATAGAATCCTCTCGGCAGTATCCTTCTCTGGGACACTATTTAGTGTAGCATATCTCCACAGGCTTTGGAAGTGAATACCGAGCATTTTCTCTAAATCTCTAAAACTATAATAGTAGGAGAGAACTCTTAATAGTGTAATAGCCTCCCTTCGAGGGTCTCTAGACTTTTCTAACTCGGTAACCACACTTATTCCTCCAATACTAAAAAATTATAACTTAGGAGGGAATTAAAAAAGTTAAACTGTTTAAGCTATTATAATGATATATATCTCTCTACTTGTAATATCTTAAATCCTGCTTTTTCATAGAATTTATCTGCTATTAGGTTATTTGCTGGATATGTAGCTACTAGTACACCCGCTCCTCTCTTCTTAACCTCATCTTTTACTTTCTCTAGTAGAAGTGTAGCTACCCTCCTCCCCCTATACCTCGGTTTTATATATATGTCTGTTATTAAAGCTTTTATTCTTGGGTTATAGAATAGCCTATCTAATATCTCTACCCTTATTACACCAGCTATCTCTCCTGATTCTACATTATACGCTACTAGTATTAGGACATTATCTCTGCCTAGCGACTCCTCTATATACTTCAGTGCTATATCATGTAGCTCGTCTACTGTTTTAAAATGTGGATCTAACTCTTCATTTAATATTTTTAGCCTTGCTATGAGCTCTGCTATTTGACTCTTATCGTTTAAGTTAGCATACCTAACATCAATCTCCAATACTTACACCTCCTTAAGGTAGATGCTAGTGAATTTCCTAAATCCTAGCTTCTCATAGAACTTCTCAGCTATAATATTAAGTGTTGGAAATTCTACAGCCACATACTTTATACCTTGCTTTGATAACTCTCTCATTGCATACTCTATAAGCATACTAGCTACTCCCCGACCTCTCTCCTCTGGTACTACGTAGAGCTCCTTTAATAACCCTATTCTACGTCTTGCAAGCATAAGATTCTCAGTTATAGTACCATATATGTATCCCACAACTCTACCATTAATATCAGCCACTAGTGTTAAACCCTCACCCCTAACCCTAGACTCTGATAGTTTTAAGGCAGCACTGTTAGCGTCCCCTGCTACCTCCATTGATGGATCAAATTCTTCATTAAACATATAGAATCTTAGAATTAATTGTGCTAGAGATCTAATATCACTCTCTACAGGCTTCCTAATAGCTATCCTAGACTCATACATTTAAACCACCTCTACAGGCTTCTCTATGAGACCAGCCTCCCACAGCTTTCTCCACTTCTCTCTAGTCGTGAATATTATTGTTCGGGCTCTCTCAAGCTCCTCCTTATATGTTATAGTTCTTCTAGCTAATCCTAGCTCTATAGTTTTAACAGCTACAGCCGCAGCTTCCCTAGCGTAAGCCTCCCACTCCTCCATTGTTGGTAGTATATAGTCTTCTCTTAACCCCCTCTCTTCAGCATACCTAGCTAGTTCTTCAGCTGCAGCTATTAGAGTCTCATCAACTACAGCTTTAGCCTTAACATCTAGTAATCCTCTAAACATAGCTGGGAATACTAGACTATTATTTACTTGATTCGGGAAATCACTCCTACCAGTAGCTACTATCTTAGCCCCAGCTTCCCTAGCCTCCCATGGCCAAATTTCTGGTACTGGGTTTGCTATAGCAAATACTATAGGATCCTTATTCATCTCTCTAACCCACTCTTTCTTTATTACACCAGGTCCCGGTGTGCTAGCAGCTACTAGTATATCAGCTCCCTTTAAAGCCTCAGCAGGACCAGCCCCAGGTTTTAATCCTCCACCTCTAGTCTCAACAGCTATCCTATACTTCCATGGGTGTGTTAAGAATAGTTTATCAATATCATCTCTATCAGGATGTAATACACCTTTACTATCAAGCATAGCGATATTACTAGCTGGTACCCCCATTTTTCTCAGAACCCTATATAGAGGTATATTAGATGCTCCAGCACCAAATAATATAATCCTACTACTCTTAAGACTCCTACCAGTTAGCTTAGCAGCATTAATAAGCCCAGCTAGTACAGCTGCAGTAGTACCCTGCTGATCATCATGCCAAACAGGAATCTTAAGTCTTTTCTGAGCTTCTTCAAGTAAAGTGAAGCACTTAGGACTCTCAATATCCTCAAGATTAATACCTCCAAAACTAGGCTCAAGCCACTCTAATAGAGTAAGAAATGATTCAAGACTACGAGCCCTATGAACAATACCAATAGCATCTACACCGCCGAGAAACTTAAAGAGTAAAGCCTTACCCTCCATAACTGGGAGAGCAGCCTCAGGACCAACATTACCCAAGCCTAAAACCCTAGTACCATCACTAACAACAGCAACAAGATTCCACCTATACGTTAACTCAAAACTAAGCTCAGCATCCTTAGATATAGCTCTAGAAGGCTCAGCAACACCAGGAGTATACCATATAGAAAAATCATCCATACCCCTAACAGGAACCTTAGGAATAACCTCTAACTTACCACTATAAAACCTATGGAGATCTAAAGATAACTTAAACCAATCCCTCTTAGAGCTCAAGCAACACTCCACCCCTAAATCCAAAGTTCTATAAGAAGGATAGAGTTAATTAGTGTATACTATGAAAATATATATTAAACATAGATATATTACTATATATACAAACCATAGTACTACTCTATACGAACTCTATATCTTGGATTTTACATTACTACGTCATTCTTCACACTAGACTCCTCAGAGCTATTAACTGTTGATAGTACTCTTAAGCATATTATATTCACCATAATCTTCAGCTTAGGAGTTGCCTAATGCAACTATTTCCGGGTTTTATGTTTGTTTACATTAGTTAATTTCAATTCTTCGGCCATAAGAAAAATCTTATGAACACACCTCTACTATTCTCAACGTTGGGCACTAAACAGTATCCAAGCCTTGCGAAACTAAAGCTCAAAACTCAATGGTATAGAGGTTTAGCTACGAGACATATGCCTATAGCTAGACATCCGGCTCCTCATATGGCTTGATGAATTTTCCAAAATCCAACAATAAGCTAGATAAATATAGTAAAGACAGAAGCAATAAAAAATTGAAAGTATTATGTTATAGTTAATTCCTTTACCTTATTTTCCTTATAGAGGGTGGTTAGTGTATCTTCGAGGATTTGCCCTAAGTGTGGTGTTAGTGGTAGGGAGTTTATCAGTGCTCTATGTAGTGAATGTTATGTTAAGGTTTATGGTTTAACTTATTCAATTGAACCTCTAGAGTTCACCTATTGTGGTTTGTGTGGTTCTTATAGATTTCAAGGTGAGTGGGTTGAGGGCTCATCTAGTATTGAGGAGTCTATTAGAGAGTATGCTCTACTATATTTGAGTCGTAAGATTAAGCCTACTTTCGCTATCGATGAGGTATGGATTAAAGATGTTAGGGTTTCCAGCTATGAGGGGCGTAATGTCTATGGCCTTGAGGTTATTATTGCTGGTAGGAGTGGTAATGTGATCGTTGAAGAATCTAGGATTATTAGTGTTAAGGTGAGTAGGCAAGTATGTCCTATATGTTCTAAGAGGATATTAAAGTCTGGCTATTCGGCTATCATACAGGTTAGACCAGTAATTGGGAAGCTTAATGATTCAATTAAGAGAGATATAAATATGTTTCTGTCAAGTCTAGGGGGTAGAGTGAGTTCATCTATAGTATCTATTGAGAGTACTAGAGACGGCTTAGATATTATGGTTGAAGACCAGAATATAGCTAGACTAATAGCCTCTAAGATTAGATCTAAATATGGAGGATTAACTAGTGAGTCATTTAAAGTTACAGGTATGAAGGGCGGGGAGAAGAAGGGTATTCTAAGCATATCAACAAGGATATTAAATGTAGGAGTTGGTAGTATACTATCCTATAGGGGCTCAACTTATATACTAGTAGGATTGACTGGTTTGAAAGCCTCCCTACTTGATACTAGTGAGGGTAGTATAGTAGAGGTTAAACTAGAGGATCTTAGAGACTATAAGCTTATAACTAGAGAGGTTAAACTAGATGGTAGAATATTAAGATTAAAGTTTATTAGTGAATCTAAGGAGTCATTAGTATTTCAAGATAATAATAGCTTAACAGTAATCGAGCATCCTAGGGATAAGATAAGAGTACTAGCTGGTAAGATGACGTTAGGACTAGACTACTTAGCTTATTTACTTAGAGACACATTATATGTTATTGGTGTGAGCTTAGTTGAAGAAAGCTAGAAAAGAGGAGTTTAAAGAGAAGAGTAGAGAGCTACCATTACCTAGCTCAGAGGAGGGTACAATACTATGCGTAGTTCAAAGACTAATAGGAGCAGGTTACGTTGAAGTACTATGTACAGATAATGAGACATATATGGCTAGAATACCTGGTAAGATGAGAAGAAAAGTATGGATTAAGGAGGGTGATGTAATACTATTCCTACCATGGGGTACTAGGGATAAGAAAGGCGATGTAGTTCATAGGTATGAGAGAGAAGAGGTCAAATTCTTACTAGACTCAGGCTTAATATCGGAAGAGCTCCTAGAATCTGTAGGTGCTTAGATAATTGAGAAAGAAGGCTAGGTGGATTAAAAAGTTTAAAGATGAATCTAGGAGATTAAAAGATGAGGATATGTTTGAGATAGTTGAGGAAGTATTCGACTCTATAACACTAGGATTCATATATAGACTTGAGACTAAGAAGGTTATCAGAGAGCTTAAAGGTGTAGTAAGTGCGGGTAAAGAAGCTAGAATCTACTGGGCTAAGGGGTGGGATGGGAGAGATTTAGCTATTAAGATATATCTTACAGCAACTTCTGATTTTAAGAAGAGTATTAGGAAGTATATTGAGGGAGATCCTAGATTTGAGTCTATCCCTGAGGGTAATTTTAGAAGACTTATATATGAGTGGGCTAGGAAGGAGTTTAAGAATCTTAAGAGAATGTTTGATAATGGCGTTAGAGTACCTCAACCTATAACATTTATAGGTAATGTCTTAGTTATGAGCTTTATAGGTGAGGATGGCTATAGGGCTCCGCTACTAGTTGAAGCTATTAATGATCTTAGCCTAGATGAATTACAAAATATATACTATGAGGTTGTTGAGCAAGTTAAACGTATAGTCTGTAATGCTAGACTCATACATGCTGATTTAAGTGAGTATAATATAATGATTTGGGACAGTAAGCCCTGGATAATTGATGTATCTCAAGCTGTTGACCACAGTCATCCTAGAGCTCTAGAATTCCTAGAGAGAGACTTAGAGAATATTCAAAACTTCTTCTCCCAATATATTGAAGTAGAGCCTATAGAAAACCTGAGAGGTGAGATAGAGCATTGCCTATTGATAGTAAAATAAGACCTAGAATGTACGTTAAAATACCTCCAGATAGGCTAGGAGCAGTTATAGGGAGTGAGGGGAGAGTAAAGAAGGAGATATCAAGTAAGCTTGGAGTAGCAATTAGTATAGATACTGAGAACTCAGTAGCAGTAGTTGAGGCTGAAAACGAGAATATATCACCAGTAAACGTTGTAAAAGCAGCAGATATAATAAAGGCAATAGCCTACGGCTTCACACCAGAGAAGGCATTAACACTACTAAATGATGAATACACACTCATAATAATAGATTTAAAGGAGAGAGTAGGAGAAAAACCAAACCATATTAAGAGGATTAAAGGGAGAATAATAGGAGAAGAGGGGAGAGCTAGGAGGACAATAGAAGAACTAACAGGAACATATATACATGTTGGAGAATCACACGTAGCAATAATAGGAGAATATGAGAGAGCAATGGTAGCAAGAGAAGCTATAGACATGCTAATAGAGGGGAGAATGCATAGTACAGTTTATAAGCGTATAGACACGTTAATGAGAGATATTAGAAAAAGAGAGAGACTAAGAATATGGTGAAGATACTAGTAGGTTAAGTATGTTAAGGTATAGTGAATCCTCTAATGAACCTGTAGAGTCTTAAGTCCTAACAATTATATCATATAAGCTCTTTCCTCCTCTTAGATTGATATTCTTCACTAGTTCCTCTTACTACTACTTCATATAATACTGCTTTCTTACCTGGAGCTGGCCTTAGTAGTCTCCCTAGTCTTTGTATGAATTGTCTTCTAGATCCTGTCCCTGACACGAATATTCCAATATTTACATCTGGTATATCTAATCCCTCATCTCCTACAGTTGTTACTACTAATACTCCTGTCTTTGCTGTTCTAAATCTTCTTAGTGTCTCATCTCTTTCTCTTACTGAAAGTTCTCCATGTAGTAGTAGTGCGTTAGCTCTCCTAGCTATTTCTTCTGCTTGTTCTCTAAACTGTGTGAATACTATTATTTTACTTCCTTTCTCTAACTCTTTCTTTATTAAATCTACTACAGCTTTTAGTTTAGCCTCACTATACTGTATTAAATCTCTTATATCAGCATGTATTTTTAAGGCTTCGATTGCGCTCTTATCTCCTCTCTTAGCCTCCTCTACTAGCTCACTAAATTTACGGTTTCTAGCTAGTATTTGGAATCTTCTCTTAAGCTCCTCATACTTCTTCATTTCTTCTATTGTCATGTTCACACTTACTCTTCTTATAATAAAGGGTGCTAGGAATCCTTGATCTGCTAGTTCTGAGGCAGTCTTATGGTATATTACTCCACCTATTAATGGGAATATCTCTACATGTCTCCCATCTTCTCTCTCAGGTGTAGCTGAGAGTGCTAGCCTATATGGTGCCGGTATATTGAAGGCTATATGTTTAAACTTCTCTGCTGGGAGATGGTGAGCTTCATCAAATACTATTAGGGGATACCTTAAAGCAAATACTTCAAGTTTCCTATAAGCTGTTTGGTATGTTGTTATAGTTATTGGAGCTAGCTTCTTCTCATCCGAGTAATATGCCCCAACGAGTGACACTGCATCACTAAATTTTTTAAAGGCGTCAATCCATTGTTTAATATGATCCTTAGTGTAGACAACTATTAATGTTGGGGTATTAAGCTTAGCTATGCCAGAAATAGCTACAATAGTCTTACCAGCTCCTGTGGGGAGCGCTATGACACCCCTATAGTTATTATCAATCCATGTATTTAGAGCTTCTTCCTGGTAGCTCCTAAGGCTACCATTAAATATTATACTTCTAGGTAACTTTAGATCTAAGAGTTTAATATTATCAACTACATTAAATCCTTTAGATTTTAAGAAGCTAACAATACTATAGTATAGGTGAGCCGGAGCCTTATATGCTTTCTCCTCAGAAACATAATGTAATCCAACCCCCATCTCTAAGAAAACATCTTTAAGGTAAGCCCTACTAGAGACTCTAAGGAAACCATCGCTCCCAAGCCAAATTTCAACCTTAGACTCTTCAAGATACGCTATCTTAATAGCCTCAAGATCACCCTCATCAACCCCCTTAAGAGATAATAACTTAACATAGATGTCTCTCAGAGTATAACCCGACTTCTTCATCTTAGATAAGTTTACCTCGAATATAGATGATCCAGCATACCTACCAATATAATCTGAGAACTCTAAAAGCTCTCTAAACTCCTCCGGGCTTAGCCAACCTTCAACCTTAAATCTAAGCCTCTTCTGTATACTCATAGCCACCACATAATCTAAAAACTAAAACCTTATAAGGAACACCACAGTTAATAATCATAATAAGAGCCTAAATATACTTAAAATTAAGCTACTAAGAGTATACACATATAAACTAGTAACTACTGAGGGAAAAAGCTACTTGTAGAGCTATAGAGATTTAAGTAGGTAGATAGGGTTGACAGCTGTTTCGGTGCGTTAGGTTTATAAGGGTTTTTGTAGGATTTTTGGAGAAGTACTACGCTACTAGGGAGGTTTGCAGGTACTCCTCACCCTATCCTAGGGATAAAAACTAGATGTGAGCCCTTATGCCGTTAGGCTCGAAGAATGTCCATGATCCTCGCGTGGAGTGGCTTGGTAGCAGCTGCGAACCACGGAGCAGGAGGCACAACCCATCCTAGGAGTACCTACAAAACCTAAAATGGGAAACGGTGATAAGACGAGATAGCATCCTAGCACCAGTAGTCTTAGAAACTATGCATATCAATAGGAGCATTATAAGCTTCCTATGATACCTTACGTGGTATGTGAGGATCTATAGGCTTGGACTG
>JAUQQR010000051.1 GCA_030549835.1 Thermoproteota archaeon | reverse complement strand
CCTCTATCCTAATATATTCTCTAATATTATATTATATTAGTAGGAGTAAGCTAGGCTTAAGTATTATTATATCAATTATTTTACTCTATTTCCTAACTTTTAGTAAGGTTGTACATGAACAGTACTATCTATCCCTATACCCTCTCCTGCTTCTAATTGATTATCGTAGAGCTCGTGTTATTGAAGTGCTATTTGTAACTTATACCCTACTAAATACTGGTATATTCTTAGCTATTCCACCAATACTCTTCGTAATAGATTATAGATTCATTGAGTTTAAGTCAGATTTCATATATGGTGATTTAGGGATAGCCCTAGGATATGTTGTTGGCCCGCTACTCTTCTTCTCGTTAGCAGTAATAACCTTTACTATCTTACTTAAAACTCTAGTAGATCTTACTAGAGGTAATGTGGAGTGCTGCCTAGATACTAATAAGATCTGATATTCTTTTCCCTGATAACATAGCTATTCTTAGAGCCTCTTCATAGAATCCCTTCATACTCTTAACTGCTTCCATTATATTACTTGACTCTATCTCAACAACACTATTGAGAGATTCTAGTAATATCTTTAATGCTATTAGTTTAATCATATGAGCTCTCCTCGATACTAGTCTCTTCTCTTTCTCTCCACTCTCTATTAAGTAGCTTAAATGCTTATCTAAAGCTTCAGTTAGCTCTCTAATACCTAAACCTAGAGTTGCACTTGTCTTAACTACTATAGGATTCCATCCTCCACCCCTACCTACCTCTCCTTTCTCTGCAACAAAGAGCATGTACTCATATGTCTTAGACGCCTCAGGTTTATCACTCTTATTAACAACATATATATCACCTATCTCTAGTACACCTGCCTTCAAAGCTTGAATATCATCCCCCGCTCCAGGCATTGTTATAACAACTATTGTATCAGCAACATGCATTATATCAGTCTCACCCTGACCTACACCTACAGTCTCAACTATAACTTTATCATATCCCATAGCATCGAAAGCCTCAATTATGGCTAGAGCTGCTAAACTTAACCCTCCGAATAGTCCCTTCGTTGTAACACTTCTAATAAAAACTCCTGGATCTGTAGCGTGTTCTTGCATTCTAAGCCTATCTCCTAATATAGACCCTGAGCTATAGGGGCTTGTAGGGTCAATTGATACTACTGCAACACTATAACCCTTACCTCTTAATGCTTTAATAATCCTAGATATTAGAGTACTCTTACCAGAACCCGGAATACCTGTTATCCCTATAATGTGAGCTCTACCACTCTTAGATGCTAGGTACTCAACTATCCAGGCAGTCTCTAGGCTAAGATCTTCTAGTACTGAGAGTAGGCGGCCTAAAGCTCTCTTATCTCCTCTTTCGGCTCTCTCTATAAAATTCACTATATCCTCTCTTTTCAATCTCTAAAGCCCACTGGTATGGTTTACGGCTGAGGTTTAAAGGAGTTTATTATTAATTTCCACTCTACTTTACCTTCATGCTAGCTAAGTCTTTAAGTTTAGCTATAATCTCACTTATTGGAGTCCCTGGGAGGAAGACCTCCTTTACACCTATACTCTTTAATGACTCAATATCTAGTATAGGTATACTACCGCCCATGACTACAGGTATATCCTCGGCTCCTACTTCTCTCAACCTCTCTATAAGCTTCTTAGCTACATATATGTGGGAGCCCTCATGCTGATTAATACCTATAATGTCTACATCCTCCTGTATAGCCGCTGATACAACCTGATCAACAGTCTGCCTTAAACCAGTATATACGACCTCAAACCCTGCATCTCTAAGGGCTCTAGCTATAACTTTAGCCCCTCTATCGTGACCATCTAAACCTATCTTAGCTACTAGAACCTTAATTTTCCTAGTAGTAGGGGGGTTCTTCATAAGTTCCATAGACCTCCTTTAGTGTATCCATAATCTCTCCGAGTGTAGCATAGGCTTTAACGGCGTTTAGAACATATGGCATAATATTCTCTCCTCTCTCAGCTGCTCTTCTAAGCTCATCTAGAGCTCTTCTCCACTTAGACTCGTCTCTTGTAGATCTCACTTTCTTGATTCTCTCTTTCTGCCTCCTTTCAATTTCTTCCTGGTTAAATTCTAGTAATGGTACCCTTCTAATCTCCTCAACTTCCTCCTCTCTAAATATATTAACACCTACTAGGAGCCTCTTACCCTCCTCTACCTCCTTCTGGAATCTATATGATGATTCTTCAACTTCTCTTTGTGGGTAGCCCTTCTTAACAGCTTCTAGCATCCCACCCATACTCTCTATTCTCTCAATATACCTCCATGCTCTCTCCTCTATCTCATCTGTAAGCCATTCTACGAAGTAGCTCCCAGCTAGTGGGTCTATAACATCTGCAGCACCAGTCTCATAGGCTATGATTTGCTGTGTTCTTAGAGCTATTTTAGCTGCAAACTCGCTAGGAACCCTGAATGGCTCATCGAAAGAGTTTGTATGTAGACTCTGACATCCTCCTAGAACTGCTGCTAGAGCCTCAAAAGCTGTCCTAACAATATTAAGCCATGGCTGCTGGGGGTATAAACTACATCCAGCTGTCTGAACATGGAATCTAAGCCACCAGCTCCTAGGCTTTTTAGCATTAAACCACTCTCTCATAATCTTAGCCCACATTCTCCTAGCTGCTCTAAACTTAGCTATCTCCTCGAAGAAATTTATATGTGAGTCGAAGAAGAAGCTTAGCCTTGGAGCAAACATGTCTACATCTAAACCTCTAGCTATTAGTTGCCTAACATACTCTATGCCGTCTGCGAGAGTAAACGCCAACTCTTGAACAGCTGTAGCTCCAGCCTCTCTAATATGGTATCCACTTATGCTAATTGGGTTCCATTTAGGTAGGTTTTTAACACTCCACTCTACAACGTCCATGGCTATCTTAACTGCAGCTTCAGGCGGGAATACGTATGTTTTCTGAGCTATAAACTCCTTTAATGGATCATTTTGTGTAGTACCACCTATCCTATCATAGGAGACTCCTTGCTTCTCTGCTACTGCAACATAGAATGAGAGGAGGACTGGAGCTGGAGGATTAATTGTCATATTTGTTGTTACATCTCCAAGATATATATCTCTAAATATGATCTCCATATCTAGTAGAGTTGGAGCACTAACGCCTACAACTCCAACAGCACCCTCAGCTAGAGGGTGGTCTGGATCAACTCCTACTAGTGTCGGATTATCAAAAGCTAGGCTTAACCCAGTCTCTCCAGCTTTAATAAGTGTCTTAAGCCTCTCATTAGTCTCCTCTGGTCCACCATAGCCACTGAACATTCTCATAGTCCATATCCTAGCTCTATACATTGTAGCATGTATTCCTCTAGTAAAGGGGTATACTCCTGGGAAGCCTATCTTCTCCATGTAATTGTGATCTCTAAGATCTACAGGTGTGTATATGGGCTTAAGGGGTATGCCGCTTAGAGTAGTAAATTCCTTCTGCCTCTCAGGCATCCTAGAGAGCCATTCTGGTAACACGTTACTCTCCCATTCTTTATATGCTTTAATAATTTCATCTATGGCATCCTTAGAGTATAACTTAGCCATAAGCTACACCCCTAATACCCTAGAGTTACTAGAATTTAAAACGTTTTAAGAATCCTACTATAAACCAACTTCTGGATACGGTATCCAACTCCTTATATAAACTATAAAATTTTAGAGTTAAATATAAGTCTAGGGCTCCAAATGGTTAAGCTCTACGCTGAACCCCTAAACATGTATGTAGATATTCCAGAGAAGCCTGAGAGAATAGTTAGTCTAGCACCAGCTATAACTGAGACGTTATTCAAGCTAGGATTAGAGGATAGAGTTGTCGGTGTAAGTATATACTGTAATAAACCCCTGGAAGCTAAGAATAAACCTAGGGTTGGGAGTTACTGGAAGATAATGTATAATAAGCTTGAACCCCTCAACCCAGATCTAATCTTAGTAACTACTGGAGCTCAACTCGTAGTTCTCGGAGAGCTTATAGAGAGAAAGTATACAGTATACCCTATATCGCTACCAGTAACTCTATATGGACTCTTAGAGTACATTATTAAAATTGGGGTAGTAGTAGGCGAGGTAAAGAAGGCTAGAGATCTAGTGATAGAACTTGAAGAGAAAATTTACAGGCTTAAGGGATCTCTTAGAGGTTTAAAGGTACATATAGAAATAGACTTAGGAGGCCCTACAGCCCCAGGAGCTATAACCTATATAACTGATACATTCAACTACCTAGGAGCTAGTACGACATATGATAACGTTAGGGATACCTGGATAATAAACCCGGAGACTAGGACTATAATAGACTATGATCCTGACATATACATATATGAGCTACCATACGGTGCACCTACAAGATTAGAATGGGTTATTGAGAGGCTAGAAAAGAGAGGCTTAGGTAATTTAAGAGCTATTAAGGAGAAGAGACTAATAATACTTGAGCCAGATAACTTAGCACATTATGGGCCATCATATTTCAAGACATTAGAGGAGCTAGTTTCTATGATTAAAGAGATCGTATAGGACGAGTGATTATTTTTAATCTAGAGATAGCTAAGACTCTTCCCCAAACTATAAAGCACTTGACTAGCTAAGCTTAGCTAGGGGTTAGCCATAGTTGAAACCATAGTATTAAGAGTTAATCCGGCTAAGCCTGATATTGGGGCTTTAGAGAAGGCTGCTCAAGCTATTAGAGAGGGAGGTCTCGTAGCCTTCCCTACAGAGACAGTTTATGGTTTAGGTGCTAGTGCTTTCAATGAGGATGCTGTTAGGAGAATCTACTATGTTAAGGGTAGGCCTCTAGATAATCCTATTATAGTTCACATATGTGACTATGATCAGCTTAGTATCGTATCATCTAGGGTTCCAGAGATAGTTTATAAGCTTATTAAGAGGTTTTGGCCTGGCCCCCTAACACTGATATTGCCAAAGTCTCTATTAGTCCCCTATGCTGTTACTGCAGGTTTAGAGACTGTTGCCGTTAGAATGCCAGCACACCCTATAGCATTAGAGCTTATTAGATTATCGGAGACCCCCATAGCAGCTCCAAGCGCTAATATCTCTGGTAAGCCTAGCCCAACACGTGGAGAACATGTTATTAGAGATCTATACTCTAAAGTCGAGGTTATAATCGATGGTGGTGAAACCTTATACGGTGTAGAATCAACGATAATCAACCTCCTAGTAGATCCACCAATACTATTAAGGCCAGGAGCATACCCAGTAGAGGATATTGAAAATGTGCTCGGGGTAAAGATATTAATCCCAGAATTCGCTAGAGGACTTAGCGAAGCTGAAAGAGCCCTAGCACCTGGAATGAAGCATAGACACTACGCACCAGATACTCCACTAGTACTAGTAGAATCTAGAGATTACGTAGACATGAGTAAACTTATAGGTAAAGTGAGAGAGTTAGTAGAGACTTATAAAAGCAAGGGTGTGAGGGTAGCTGTAATAGCCTCAAGTGAAACCATAAGTAACTATAAGGATTTAAATGTTGAGATAATAGAGCTAGGCCCTAGAAGTAATACCTTTATTGTAGCTAAGAAACTATTCAATATATTAAGGGGAATTGATGAGCTCAACGTAGGGGTAGCTATAGTTGAAGGGTTTGAAGATAAGGGGTTAGGATTAGCTATAATGAATAGGTTGAGGAAGGCGTCAACAACTAGGTATATAGTCTAAGCGTGAATTATATGATAGAAAATATCCTTCTCAGAGAGATCTAGCTAGGTAATCTTAGTAACCTTTATAGAGCTTTCTGAGTTATTCTGGCTTTATTTTACCTAGTAAGCTTCTAACTATTACTAGCCTCTGTATCTCATTTGTCCCATCTCCTATTTCAACCATTTTAATATCCCTATATAATCTCTCCATTATACTCTCTTTACTATAGCCTACCCCTCCCATTACTTGCATAGCCATTCTTACTAGGTCTACTCCTCTACTAGCTACGTATAGCTTAGCCATACTTGCATACTTAATATACTCTAGGTCTCCTGAGTCTACCCTCTTAGCCGCCTCATACAATAGCAGTCTTGATGTCTCTAGTAGGACTGCCATCTCTGATATCATGTATTGTACTAGTTGATGCTCAATTATCGGGACTCCCATACTAGTCCTCTCCTGTGCATACCTAAATGCTTCCTCAAATGCAGCCTGCATTATTCCTAGTGCTGTTGCTGATGTTGTTATCCTACCCTCATTTAATGTCATCATTATCTTCTTAAAGCCAGTATTAATTTCTCCAATTAAATTCTCTTTAGGCACACGACAATCCTCAAATTTAACCTCAGAAGTCCCACTGCCCCTATAGCCCATCATATCAAGCTTAGATATCTTAACACATGGACCCCTATCAACTACTAGGAGCGATATACCCTTATGTCTATCCTCAACTCTACCAGTCCTAACAGCTACAATAAAGAAGTCTGCGTATGGCGCATTAGTTATATATGTCTTAGTACCATTAACTATAAACTCGTCACCATCAAGCTCAGCTCTAGTCATTATAGCTGCAGCATCACTACCACAGCAAGGCTCTGTAAGAGCAAAAGCCCCAATACCACCCTTAGCTAGTAAACGTAGATACCTATCCTTCAAATAACTACTACCATACCTAACAATAGAATACGGAACCATAGAACCACTAACAGTAGCCATAACACCAATAGCACTAGAAACCCTAGAAAGCTCCTCTATAACAATAACACTCTCAAAAACAGATAAACCAGGACCCTCATAATCCTCAGGAACCCTAAGAGCAAAATAACCCATACTAGCGACATCTCTAAGAACATCCTCAGAAACACTATTACTCTCATCAATAAACCTAGCAACACCCCTCAAACGCTTCTCAGCAAACTCCCTAACACTAACCCTAATACCCTCAACATCACCCCTATTCTCCTTAGAAAGATACACAACCAACCCCCCGACCTCTATGAAAAGTAAAGAGTAAAACTAATAACTAAACAATCTAAACCCTAACTTAAGACTCTCTACACCCTCAAAGAGATACTTATAGCAAGACCATAGCATCTAAGCTTTAAATATTTTACTTGATGAGTGGGAGTTATCAAAAGATATGCGAACATTGATGAGT
>JAUQQR010000050.1 GCA_030549835.1 Thermoproteota archaeon | reverse complement strand
CCTTCTATAGATAGCTTTATGTACTTTCTAAATACTGGGCCATCATAGACTAGTGTGTGGTATTCTCCATATTCTCCACATTTGTCCCATACTGTAGGTATGAGACTAATAAATTTCATGTCTAGCTCAGAGCATAGGACACCATATGGTATCTTTTTATAATCTATAGCTACTATTATGGCCTTAAATCCTAAGGTTAGAAACATATTTAGTATAGTCATGCTATCTAAGCCTAGTAGCGGGTATATAGCCTTCAATCCTATCTTCCCTAAGAGGGTCTCCTTATACTCTATCATGTCTCTTACGAATATATCTCCAAAAGCTATCCCATCGATACCTAGCTCTTTCTTTAGGCTTACGAGGTGGTTAAGCATTATACTCTCATACACCCCCTTAGGAGGTAGGTCTTCGGGTAGGTATATCTCGTAGAGTGGGAATCCTAGACTGCCGGCTATGGATCTAATTATGCTTATAGGAACCCTATGGCCTGTAACGGAATTCTCTCTACTATTAACTGTTGTGAGGAGTCCGGCAATAGTGTATCCCTGCTTTAGTGTAGCGTATAATGCTAGTGTTGAGTCTTTTCCAGAGCTCCACGATACTAGTATTCTGCTCATGGCGCTAGTCGCCACTATAATGATATACTATACCCCTACTATCTATACATGTACCACAGAATCTACAGTAGCCTCTAATAGTACCCCTACCACATATAGGGCAAGCATTATACCCCTCTACTCTAGGTGGAGGCTCTACTTTTAGGGATATGAGCCTATATGCGAGCCATGCGTGAGCCTTGCTTGGAGGCTTAAACCCTAATCTTCTACTAACTGCCAGCTCTAGATCTTCCTTCACAGCTTCTACTATGTTTTTTAGTGTGGTTTGAGACCCGGAGCCTGTATTAATGGGTGTTTTAGGTCTATCAGCTATCTCTACTAGACCATATTCTCTAAGTATCTCTCTTAAGATGATCTTCCCGTTTAAGCTGCTAGTTAGACAGTTTACAGGTATTTCTAGGGCTATCTCTTTAACCTCATCTGTGTATAGTGGAGTGTAAACATTTAATCCTATAAGTCTCCCTATGTGTACTGTAGGAAGCCATGAATACTTAGCTTTATCTCTAATCCACTCTCTAATATACTCTTCTGGTTTATTGTAGAGGAATGTGTAGCCTGCAAATAGCTCGTCTCCACCGTCTCCTGATAGTATACACTGGCAGCCTATACTCTTAGCCATACTCAATGATATATAGTGTACAGCGTCTGCTGAAACCTCTATAGGGTCAATTGTCTTAATATTCTCTAATACCCAGTCAATTGCTCTAAGAAACTCCTCTATCGGAGGCCTATGAACTATATGACTCCCTAGTTTAAGCTTTGAAGCGGCAATAGATGCGTAATTTACATCTGAGCCTCCCATATCGACTGTTATAGCCTTAACGAGCTCTTTATATGGATGAACTAGTGCTATGAGACTAGTATCTATGCCTCCAGAGAGGAGTGTGCATTCGCACTTAGATGCTTCCCTAGATACAGCATCTACAATTCTAACCTTATACTCTACACATTTAGAGCTCAAACGTTAACCCACCCTAGTGGTAGTAGCTTAGATACTCACCAGCTATATTAAGAATAGTGATAATAGCTATAGTTAATAGTATATATGATATTGATGTAGCTATAGCTATCTTCAACCCTCTACCAATATCTATAGGCTCTGGAAGTCTTGATGAGCTATTTAGGGTATAGTAGCCTGGCTTCTCTAGCCTAACACCTAAGGCTCCAGCCATAGCTGACATTGGATGGCCTGCATTTATACTCTCAGTCTCTCTACACCACCTCCTCCATACTTTAAAAGCTTCAACTAAGCTACTCTTAACAGTAAATGAAAATGTTATTATTAGGAGTGCTGTTAAGCGTGCTGGCACATAGTTTAATAATGTATCCATTTTTGCTGAGAACCAGCCTACGCGAGCATACTCTACAGTCTTATAGCCGAGAGCCCCGTCAAGAGTATTAGCTATCCTCTGAGCTAGCGCGCCTAGAGGGCCTAGTATTGCGTAGTATGTTAGTGGTGATGTAAACCCATCTACGAGACTCTCAGCTAGGCTCTCAATACAAGCTGAGACTACATGGGGCTTATCAAGACTATAAACATTTCTCCTAACAATAAGTTGAACATACCTCCTACCATTGTCAAGCCTACATTCTAGTAGGTTAACATAGGCATTATAACAAATGTCTAGTAGTAGTTTAAGAGAGAATGAGAATTTAAGGATTAATGAGGCTACTAAAACCCACAGTAGTGGGTGGGCATAATAGGATAGTATGAGGAGTATTAGGGCTATAGTTAAGTGTGTAGACATAACAATAAACCATACAATAACACCACGCAACCTACTACTATACGGCTTACCTAATAGTAAGGCGAAAGTATAAGATGTATGTACTGGGTGTATCCTAAGCATTACACCCCTATGCTCTGGATACACTAGGTCTAGGATTAGGGATAAGAGTAGAGCTAGGATTAAGAGCTCAAACCCAGGATATAAGGCTTTAAGTATGAGATCTAAGCCAATATTAGATATCACCATGAGCATCACACTTTTAAGATTACAAGCTAATCATTATAGCTAAGGCTACGAGGCCTAATACTCTAACTAGCTCATATGTAAACCCCGCTATATCACCATTAATAAAGCCTATTCTATTACTTGAATCTCTCACAACATATACTACAATAGCTATCATTAAAGTTAAAATTATTATAGTAGCGGTTAAGGCTTCTACTAGTGGTTTAACCATAGCGATTCCAGCAACTGGAATTACCATTGATGCTGCCAATGGTATGAGGTTATCCATTATACCCCTCCTCTTAGCTTCTAAGCTAAACACCTTAGCCATCCCCTCATAGGGCTCTTCTCGGCCTAGAAATAGTGCTAGGTACATCGCCTCATAGGCTATAATGTAGCTTAATACTATTACAGATGATGTGAGTATAGTAAACTTGAGATAATCCCATCTAATACTCTCATATATAGCGATTGATGATGAGTATGACGCTATGATATTAATTGCTACTAGTATTACTGCAAATGAGCCTTTACGGGGATCTTTAAGTATACTTAATGCCCTCTCTCCTCTAGCCCTAGATCCTATAACATCAGAGTAGTCTGCAAACCCATCTAAGTGTAGTCCTCCAGTCACTAGCGTATGTATAGCTACATATAGTAGCCCTGCTAGGACAGGCTCCACACCTAATACTTTAAATACTATTAACATACTAGACACAATTACACCTACAATTAAGCCTATCAATGGCACTAGGTGGAAGGCTCTAGCTGCATCCTCAAGCCTACCCGGGCCTAAGGGTATAGTTGTAAGCAGAGTGATTAGACTTCTAAACTCCTCTATACGCCTCGACGGCATATCTGAAAGCCTCAACAAGCCTAATATTATCACCTCTAAGCCTAACTGAGACTCTACTATTATATGGTGTAAGATATTGGAATGAGCTAGCATCTCTAACATAAACACCCATCTTAGCCAGGATATTATTGAATATTGGGTGTGGGGCGGGATGCTCTACTAGTATGAATGGAGCTTTAGAATCGTAAACTTTAATATTCAGCTTTCTAAGCTCCCAGCTCAAGTATACCCTCTCATCTTCAATAATACGAACACACTCATTAATATAAGATTTCAGTGCCTCCTTATCTCTGAGAGCTCTAGTCAAGGCTTTAGAAGCAATAATATTTATATTCCAAGGCTGCCTTAAGCTATCAATTACTTTAGCTAGCCTCCTATCCACTGTGTATAAGAATCCTAATCTAAGGCCCGGTATTGATAGTATCTTAGTTAAGCTTCTTAAAACAACAATTTCGTCATAAGAACCCCATAATAGGCTCTCAGTATTTAATGTGAAGTCTGCGAATGCTTCATCAACGACTAGTATGCCTTCAATAATACACTCTGTAATACTCTCTACTATACTCCTACTAGCTAAGTATCCTGTAGGATTATTAGGATTAGATAATATTACTAGAGCTCTCCTCCTATACTCAACTGGCATCTCGCATAGTATTCTAGGGTCTAAGTTGAATCTCTGATCCATAATCATATATGGTAGTGTTACCCATGGCGTATTTAAGGCTATAGAGTATAGTCTATTATCTCCAAATGTAGGCTCAAATGTTATAATCTTCTCTGGCTTAACAGCTATTACTATTAAGTTCAAGGCTTCAGCTGCCCCGTTGAGGGGTACTATTAGGTCTGAGTCTAGGTTATAATAGTCTGCTAGTACTTCTCTTAAATCTCTATACTCATAGTCTGGGTACCTAGTGTATGCCTTAGACTCTACAACCTCCCATACCGCCTCAACTATGATCTGGGGAGGTCCTAGAGGGTTTTGAGGACTGCTAAAGTCTATTATGCTTTGAGGAGCCCTCCCCCCATGAGTTCTAAGCATATCCTACGAGCCTCCTCATAGTCTCTCCAAGTGTCAACATCTATTAGAGTGTAGCCTCCACTAATCTCAATATTAGCCCACTCACCAGAATATGATTTAAATAATGATACCCCGGTGGGGCCCTGGGGGCCATATAGGTTGACTATAGGTTGTGGTATTATTAGAGCTTTAGTAATAAAATCTTCTAGTATCTCACGCTTTAGGAAAGGTATATCAGAGGGGGCTATGAGTGCAGGTAGGGTTACTAAGTTTAATGCCAATCTCAAGTCCTTAACATATCCTTCACCCTCACCCTCAATACACTCTACTATACCTAAGGCTCCACTACAGTAATCTCTAATCTGGCTAGTCCACCTAGAGTATACTATTATTATTCTAGAGCATATGCTCCTAAGAGCTTCTACAACCCAGAGTATAATAGGCTTACTACATAATTCTAGGAGAGGCTTAGCTATGAACCCCATCCTCTCACCGCGACCACCAGCCATGATAATACAGTCTAGCTTACTCAAACCGACCCCCCATCCTACTGTATAGTATGCTTAGAGTTGACCCTACTATAGCAGATAATATGTCGTCCTCAAATACTGGGAGCTTAGCATTAATTAACCCTTGAGTCTTAAGCCTCTCAACCCAGTATGTCCCGAGGAGTCCCCTAAAGCCGGCTATGTATAGTGATAGAGCTGATGCTAGGAGCTCATCAGCAATAATTCTTACACTATCACTCTTAAAATCATCAACTGATATACTGGGGATTGAGCCTATAGATGCGTGTAAGTCAAGCTCTCTAGCGGCTACTATAATGGCTTGAACATTGGGGTCTAAGAGTACATCTTTAAGTATATTCTCTACTATACTTTTAACTCTACCCTCATCTACTCCAGGAATTGGAGCTTGAGAGTATGCTCTCATAGTAATATCTATTATACTCTCTAGGTCTAAGCCTAAATTATTTGATATGAATCCATTTAACCCAATCTTGCTTAAGCCATACTTCACTAGACTACTATAGATTATAGAGGCTACTCTACCCCCAATACTTGTAGCCATCCCAGCAAAGTCTATAGATGGGTTAAGGCTCACAGGTCTACCTACAGCAATAGCATCTGTCACAGTACCGGGAGATCTATGGTTGCATCTTAGAGATAACTCTGTCGCAGCTAGACTCTTAGCCTCAGTAATGGTCTTAAATAAATCTAGGAGCCCACAATCAGATAAGGGATGGTTTAGTAGAACCGCTATATTAATAGTTGATGGTCTAAACCTGTCAATAGGATAGCTACCCGGGCATACCGGAATCTCTAAGCCTACAGTTGCAATAACCTCCAAGTCATTATCAGTTATATGTAAGTACTCCTCTATATTAGCTGCTGTCAGGAACACTATAGACTCCTCCCTATTGAGCTTAGACCTTACACTCTTATAGAATACCTCTAGATTACTACAATTGAAGTCTTTACTTACATGCTTAAATATGATAGATCTCGCTTTATTAGGCTGATGTGGTAGGTTAACTATGAATTTATAGGGCTCACTTAAGTCTATGATGAGAGTTCTACTATCTCTATCTAAACTTACCCTAGATATTAACCCCATAGGAGGCTAGCCTCTCATACTCCCTATATATGGTGTTCTTAACAGTATCCATACTATGACCTTTAATAAGTGAGAATACAATTAGACCTCCAGCTCCAACACCTTCCTTAACGTACCCCTCCTCATACTTCCTTAACCCAGTGTAGGGTGAGTCTTTAAAGTCTATATTAGCAGCTACTAGTGGTGTCTTCTTAGATATCTCACTTAGTAATCCCTGCATATCGGCAGTCTTATCCTCTAGTATCCACCTAGTAGTAGCCACTATCAAATTACCCCTAGTGTCTACTTTAAGCTTTCTAAGTATAGCTAGAACAGAGCACATCTGAGTTCCACCAGCTAGTATAATCTTAGACCCCCTCTCTAGAGCTCCAGAGATGAAGCCAGCTATAGATATGTGTAGAGGGTCACCTACACTATCATTAACCTTGAAAACATCATCTTCAGGCTTCGTAATACCAGCACTCCTTAACCCCTCATCAACAACTCTACCCTTAATACTATGAGGGTTATATGGGCTACTACTACTTACACGACCTCTAGCATTAAAACCTAGAGCCTCCATTATAGCCATAGCTGTAGTAGTACCTCCAGGAATACTTTCACCAATAATGAAGTCTAGATGGCCTCCAAGCATTGAACCTAAGAGTCTAGCCTCACTATAAAGCCTAGCAGATGTGCCTTCAGGAAGAGCCCTCCCACTACTAATAACCTCACCTACAGTACTACTAGGCAAGCTAACATATGGTACCTTAGGCTTAATAAAAGAACCAGTATCAACAATCAATACTGGAAGCCCCGTAAGACTCAACGCAGCCCTAGATAGTAGAGCCGGAGTAGGAATCCCATCAGGAGTCACAGGTATAATATTAAACGTTAAAGGCCTACCCAGAACTAGATACTCTGCATCCAAAGCTGGAGTATAAAGTGTAGCCTCAGGACTAGCACCAGCAATACTAATAGACGGAATAGTTGATGTCCTAGTTGAACCAATAAATAGAACAAAAGTAAACACACCACTACTAATATACTCTAAACTCACACTACCAAAAACTCTAAGACCCAAAAAGAAACACCAGGACACCCTATCCAGACCAAAACCTTTAAGTAACTTTGCTTTCCTTTCCTTTCAGTCTTTTTTGATTGCTTC
>JAUQQR010000011.1 GCA_030549835.1 Thermoproteota archaeon | reverse complement strand
CTCTAAATTCTTATCACCATATTTCCCTTTGAAAGCATCAATATGGCCTAACGCAGCTGTTTCTGGTTTTATATCTGTTAATATTGGTTGATATAGACAAAGTTTATAAGGGTTCCCCTCTAACCTACTATTAAAGATATTCGATGAGGGTGGAGCTATAGAGGCGAGGGTAGAGCTGGAAGCCAGGATGTGGGGGTTTCCCCGCAGCAATGATGGGGAGCTGCGGGTTGGGGTCACCCTGAAAGGGTGGAGGCCTATGACATGGGCCCCGATGAAATGGGGCTCTGAGGCCTGTGAAGCCAAGGGTTGAGTAGGTGATATGAAAGTATATCACCTGCTATGAAACCCGAACCCCCTTAATAACTCTATGAAATCGTAAACACTCCTATTACTATGACCTATTGTATATACAATTTTTCTCATATCATAGACACCTCATGAAGGAGGAGAGATTTCACTCCTATATTGATTGAGCTGTGAGTTTGTTGATTTGAGTTGCTAGTAGGATGCGGCTGATATTACTCCTTTCTTTATTAGCTCTTGTATCTGCTGTTCAGTGTATCCTAGTTCTCTCATTATCTTTACTGTATGCTCTCCTAGTACTGGTGGAGCCCTTTGGGGTTTAGGTCTTTCATTGTTTATTAATGCTGGGTATAGTAGTTGTTTTATTTGACCTAGCTTACTATGCTCTACTACTCCTACTATGCCTGATGATTTTATATGGGGATCTTCGAATACTTCATCTACTTCATAAACTGGGCCTGCAGGTACATCATATTCATCTAGTAGTTTTAGCCAGTAATCCCTAGGTTTCTTACTAAAGATTTCTTCTAGTATTTTAATGAGCTCTTCTCTATTCCTAACCCTATCAGGGTTGCTCTTAAACCTATGGTCTAAACATATATTATTTAAGTTTAGTGCTTTACAGAGGTTGTTCCAGAATCTATCATTAGTTACAGCGACTGCTATCCACTTATTATCAGAGCATTGGAAAGCCTGGTATGGGACTATTGATGGGTGAGCGTGACCATACCTCTTAGGTTTCACCCCCTTTAATAGATATATCATAGCGATATAGCTCATAGCAAAAACTGCCGATTCATAGAGTGAAACCTCAATATAACTACCCCTACCACTCTTCTGCCTCTCTAATAGAGCTGCTAATATAGAGTTTGCAGCTATAAGACCAGCAATCATATCGAAAAGCGCGAAAGCAACCCTCACCGGGGGTCTACCATCTTCACCAGTTGAAGTCATTATACCACTCATAGCTTGAACTATAAGATCATAAGCTGGCTTATGCTCGTAAGGGCTACCGGATCCGAATCCCCTAATTGAACAGTATACTATATGATCATTGATACCCCTAATAGTCTTGTAATCTATACCTAACTTCTCAGTAACTCCAGACCTAAAATTCTCGATAAGGACATCACTAACTCTAGCGAGCCTATATAAGATATCTCTACCCTCGGGAGTCCTCAAGTCTATAACAATACTTACCTTATTCCTATTGATTGATAGGAAGTATACACTCTCACTATCAATAAATGGAGCCCAGAGTCTAGTCTCATCGCCTCCAGGGGGTTCAACCTTAATAACTTCAGCACCAAGATCGCCTAGAATCATTGTAGCAAAAGGACCAGCAAGAGATCTAGTCAAATCTAAAACCCTAAAACTACCTAGATACAAAATAAACACCATAAATACTTTTCTATGTATGTAAACTTAAATTGTTTTAATATAAATATATAAACTCTCAGTAAAACTATCTGATTTGAGCATGTGGTGGTGACTATATGGTGGGTAGTATGTCACGTTACACGATATATGCTACTGCACTTATTATTATACTAATAATTCTACTAGCAGCACTCTATATTTCTAGATATACAGCCCCAGCACCAACACCGTCTCCAACGCCAACCCCTACTCCTACTCCAACTATAACACCGTCTCCATCTCCAACCCCTACTCCTACTCCACCTGCTAAGTATAGTATTATCATAGCAACGGGAACTATTGGTGGTGTATACTTCTATTATGGTGCTACTGTTGCAGGTATTATAGCTAACTATACGGATATCGAGGCTACAAGTATCCATACAGCAGCTAGTATAGATAACTTATTACTAATTAGAGATAAAACCGATTTAAGAAGAGGTGTAATATACTGTGGGCTTGTCCTACCAGATTCAGCATACTTAGCATATACAGGTAAACATGAAAGATTTAAAGATAATCCAGCACCAATAGCAATATTATGGGCTATGTACCCCAACTATCTACACGTAGTAACAACAACGGACTCTGGTATTAAGAGTCTCCTAGATTTAAAAGGTAAGAGAGTCTCGACAGGCCCTCCAGGTAGTGGAACAGAGATTGAGGCTTTTCTAGTCCTAGAACTGGTAGGAATTAAGCCTGATAGAGATTTCTCGAAATGGGAGAGATTAGGACCTGCTGAGAGTGCTAAACTATTATTAGAAGGAGCTCTAGACGCATTCTTCTGGAGTGGAGGGCTACCTACAGGGTCTGTTCTCGAGCTAGCTAAGAGTCTAGCACTTAGAGGTAAACAGATCTACCTAGTCCCTATAGATGAACCTACAGCATTGGCATTCTCTGCTCAATACCCAGGACTAGCCGCTCCTGGAGTAATACCTAAAGATGTCTATGGATCTCCCGAGGATACTCCAACTTTAACATTCTGGAATATGTTCGTATGCCATAAGGATACACCTGTAGATGTAGCTTATAAGATAACTAAGACTGTGTTTGAGCATCTAAGTATACTTCATAAAGCAGTTGCTCCAGCAAAAGATACTAGGTTAGAGAATGCACTAATATTCTATGGGGGAGTAATACCTTACCATGAAGGAGCTCTGAGGTATTATAGAGAAGTAGGGATACTAAACTAAGGTAGAATAATATGAGGCTAAACCCTAGAGATATTACAGCTAAGGTTTTTTTCATAATTGCACTTATAGCTACATTTTATCACATATATCTCATAATCCACCCTCATACACCAATCTCATACTATTATAGAATTGGTATCCTCGACTTAACACAACTTCAAAGAGCTACACATGTCTTCTTTATCTTAATTCTCGGCTACCTACTACTCTACATTAGAGGAGGAGAGCATAGCTTAAGCTTAGGTTTAAGATGGTTCATTGCGTTAATTTTAGCTGTATTAAGCTTAATTCCAACATATCTAGCTATAGAGTGGCTTATTGATAATGAGGCTCTTATCCCAGCATTATATGTACTTCTCGTCTGGTTTACTACCCTAGCTCTACCAGTATTAGAGCCTTTAAGTAGAATTATAAGTAGTATGTCTAGGTATGCGAGTCTACTAACTGCTATCCTAACAACTCTACCCTATACTTATCTTATAATTAACTATGAAGAACTCATTTATAGAACAGTAATTCCTCACCCATGGGATATCGCAATGGGATGGACTATAACATTAATGTTATTTGGTATTGTCTTAAGATATATAGGTCCTGAGCTACCAATACTTACAAATATATTCATATTATATAATATATATGGGTATATGTTGCCTAGGCCGTGGTATCATCCAGGTTTTGATATTGACTTCCTGGTAGCTAAGATATATAGTGAAACTGAAGGTGCACTCTTTGGTATAATAACAAATGTTTCGCTCATCTATATAGCTTACTTTACGATTCTCGCAGGGGTACTAGCAGCTCTCGGCTATGGGGATATATTAGCTAGAGCATTCTTCACATTATTAGGTAGAGACCCGGCAAGTCCTGGAAGAGTCTCTGTCGGTTTAGGTCTTGGTATGGGGATGATATCTGGATCAGGTGCTGCTGATACAGCATTTATAGGTTCGACTATGAGACATATATTTAAAGCTGCTGGATACCCAGATCTTACAGCTGCAGGTATTATGGCTAATGCTGGAACACTAGCTATAATCACCCCTCCAATTCTTGGAGCTGCAGCTTTCGTTATGGTAGAAATATTAAATATTCCATATACATGGGTAATAATAATGGCTATAGTCCCAGCATTATTATATGTTCTATCTATACTACTATATAATGAGTATTATGTTAGAGGAGCTAATATAAGACCTGTAGATGTGCAGGTGACTAGAAGATTTAATATTAGATTCTTGATACCATTCGTTCCAGTAATTACTATATTATCACTTATATTTCAAGGATATACCGTACGATTAGCAGTAACAATAGCTTTAATTGCGTCTATAATACTAGCTTTACTAGATAAAGAGCTGAGACCTAATATTAGGAATCTCCCTAATGGTTTTGTTAATGGTATAAGACTCCTTATACCCATAGGAGCTAGTATAACTGCAGCTAATGTTATTATGGCTATGGTTGTAGTATCTGGGTTACATCAAAAGTTCACTCTAGCATTATTAAGTCTCTTAGGTGGTAATCTCGCATATGCGATAATATTTGCTTCAGTATTCTCATTAATCTTAGGGTTGGGGGTTCCTCCTACAGCTACCTACGTATTATCATCTGTACTTACAGCTCCAGCTATTGTAAAGCTAGCTGTAGCCTCTGGAATACCAGAGACAGTTGCTCTTCTAGCAACACATATGTTCCTATTCTATATGGCAATGCTAGCAGATATAACTCCCCCGGTAGGTCTTTCAAACTTTGCTATAGCAGCTATTTACAATTTAAACCCGATAAGAGTAGGCGTGAAGGCTGCTCTTGTAGCAATACCAAAGTACCTATATGCGCCGAGTATTATATGGTCATACTGGGGAGCATCTATACTTATACTTCCAATAGCTCTTACCGCGAGTATGCAAGAGACTATACTACTAGTAACTACTAGATTAGCTGCAATCATAGCTGGAACATGGTTCATATCCATGGCTAATGCTGGCTACTACGGTAGGAATAAACCTCTACCACTATTAGGCAAGATATTACTATACATTTTCGGTACAATGCTTATAATACCATCTGAGAAACTCAACCTAGCTAGCCTAATACTAGGGCTATCTCTACTCGTACTCCTAGAATTAAGAAGTAGGAAAGTAAAAACTTCAATGTAATCTAGTTCCCCTCCTCTAATTACCTCTAACTAGCTATTAACTATATTCTCATACTTTCATAGGAGATATATAGTAGCTTGTAATTTATATAAGAGTCCTAAAAGCTAGCATACTAATGGGTTTAAGGAGTTGCGGGTAAGATGGATGGCTAAGATTAAAGTAGTACTACTAGTATTAACATTTCTAACCCTAATAACTACTAGTTTCCTATTAATACTATATGAACTGACCATAGTTTATATTACTGTAGAGGGAGAGCAAGACTTAGCAATCCCGGTATTATGCGAGTCTAGATTAAAGATACTATTCATTAATAGTATTACTGGAGCCCCAGTAGAGCTTAGCTTTAAACTAGGTGATGTAATAAGAGGCGAGTATATCAAGACTGATGAGGCTACTATGGAGTATTATTCTAGTGGTGTACTAGATGTAGAATCTAATTTTAGAAGCTACGAGAGTAAAACATTAAAGTTCTGTAGCATGCTGGGGTTTAAGATTAAAGTTGAAAACCTATTATTCAAACTAGAGAGGGAGTATAAAGGTGTATGTGTAGAGTTAAAGACTAAAAAAATACTAGATGTAATCAGTAATTAGTACAGACGTATATATAAACTCTTGTAAACTTCTACATAAGAATAATCTCCTAAACCATAAAAGCAGTCAAAGACACCGGTAACTTAAGACTTTATAATTCAGGAGTTGTATGTATAGGGATGATAGCTGTTTTGGCGCGTTAGGTTTATAAGGTTTGATTCTCTCATTTCATCCTAGGGATAAAAATTAGATGTGGGCCCTTGTGCCGTTAAGCTCGAAGGGTTCCCATGATTCCCGCGTGGAGTGGCTTGGTAGCAGCTGCGAAGCGCAGGACAGGAGGCACAACCCATCCTAAAAATACCTATGATGGGAAACGGATGAGGCCATAGTAAAGTTAGTATATGGAGCTCAAATAATGAAGAGGGTTATAGAGGATAGTATTAGAGATATTTGAGTTTAAGGATGATAGAACTCAAATATTCTTGGATTCATTCATTTCTAGTTCTAATATCATAGTATCTCCATTAACATAATGGTTAGGGGAGCTTTCAGAGCTAAGTCCTCCTAGACTCTCTGTTTTGTAAATGTTATTGACAAACCTATATGTAGAACCTTTCTCTTGACTAGTAGGGAACATTAAAATCTTAGATAAGTTTTATAAGTTTTAAGCTACAGACTATCATTTAAAGTATGTATTGACATGTCCTTAACAACTAGGAATATAGTCATATTAAATGGTGTCATGATAGTAACACTAATATTAATTGATGCTTACTATGGTTTGTTAGTGATGTTGAGATAGTCTTAGAAGCTAACCCATACTATCATGGGACCCAACCTATGACTAAAAGGATGATTATAAGATTCTATAGAGATGCTGCTAGTCTCAGATTAGCCCTAGAGAGGGGCGAGATAGATATAGCTTGGAGGACTCTACTACCTCAAGATATAGATTACTTCATGAAGATTAAAGGCTTTAAGGTAATAGAGGTTCCAGGATCATTTATAAGATATTTTTGTATTAAATGTGAGAGCTCCTCCCTCCAATGAGAAGCTTGTGAGGCAGGCTATAGCAGCAGCATTAGATAGAACATAGATAATAAACAAGGCTATATTCGGGGCTGGAACCATCCTCTATAGTCTTATCCCTATAGGTATGTTAGGGGTTCGGGTTTCATAGCAGGTGATATATTTTCATATCACCCGCTCAACCCTTGGCTTCACAGGCCTCAGAGCCCCATTTCATCGGGGCCCATGTCATAGGCGTATAATATTAGGATTTTAGTAGATGTTAGGAGGTTTCCTATAAGTAGGGTTGTACCATGGGTTAGGAGGGAGAGCTTAGAGGAGATTCTTAGAAGAGAGAATATAGAGTATTACTGGCTTGGAGAATATCTAGGAGGTTTCAGTAGTGGATACATTAAGTATAAGGAGACACAAGAATACAAAACTGGATTACAAAAACTTCTAGAGATAATAGAGGAGAAAGACAGCATAGCATTAATGTGTAGAGAGAAATTATGGTTTAAATGCCATAGAAGATTTATATCTGACGACATAGCAGATAGAGGCTACAAGGTAATCCATATAATAGAGAAAAATAAGACATATGAGCATAGATACTGAGCTAAGGCTACAGGGGTTCAGCTCTTATATTGGTTTATATCTGGTGATTTCATAGCCTCATCCCTTGTTCCCCCGCATCTGTCTTGGGCTTTCATCACCCTCTGTGGGCGCTCAGGGCGACCCCTAGGCACCCCGCATCTTGAGTACTAATAGGGGCTATCCTTGGGGGAAGCTTTCATTTATAAGCTCTCTACTCTCTCGCCAGGTGGCTGTTTCCGCACATTTAAACTGTAGAGTAATGCATATAATCTTTTCTATTTTATGAACAATAGTTTGTCTAATTTGTAAAGTGTAGTGTAATAAGGTATTAGTATGGAGCACAGTACTCTACCCGCTAGGTAAGGGTAAGATAAGAAACCTACATGGGAAAAGAGTCTATGTAATAATCATAGCAGAAGAGTAAGCATTACCTGATATGAACCTAGAAACAGTTGTACGAGGCTTAAACTAGATGGGAGCTCCATTTTGTTGGGCTCAACAGCCACTCATGAACCCAAGTGGATACCTAAATTCACGTAGGCGAGGTGAATGTCCTAGATGTGACAATGAATGGAAAGTGATTGAAATGAAAAATTAGGGCAAACGGCTTGATGATACTAGATGATTATATTATGACTCTAGGTATCTATGAAATTAGCTAGAGTAGAATTTATTCTACCATATATTATTTACTACTAGTAATAGTAATATGTAAAATCTTTTCTACATATATAGGATGTATTAATATATAATTTTAGATTTTAGGTAGCAAGTTTAAATTGGGAGATATGGTTTGGCTATTATGCCTCTTAGTGTAGCCAGAGCTGGTAGTGTTAATGTTACTATTAGAGAAGTTAAGGTTGATGATGAGTTGAAGTTTAGGCTCTACTATATGGGATTATTTCCAGGTGCTAGTATTAGGATTATAAGGAATGATGGGTTTAGTCCTGTAATAGTTGAGGTTCAAGAGTCTCTTATAGCTATAAGTCGGGATACTGCTGATTCGATTCTAGTTGAGGTTGAAGAAATGTGGTAATGCATAGTCATACAGGTGTCTTGGAGAGATCTAGTAGCGGTGTTTATGTTAGCATCTTGGGATTTCCTAATGTAGGTAAGAGCGCTCTCTTCAACTCATTAACAAGAGGCAATGTGGAGGTTGCTAACTGGCCTGGTACTACAGTTGAAGTTAGTATTGGTAAGACTAGGTTTAACGGATATGAAATTATATTTGTAGATATGCCTGGAGTATATAGTCTTAGTGAGGGAGGAGTAACGGGTAGCATTATTAAGTTTAACCTCTTACAAGTTAAGCCTCACATTATACTAGCCCTTGTTGATGGATCTAATCCTGTGAGGTCATTAAATTTAGCAGTTCAGCTCCTCGAGTTTACAGGTAACGTTATAGTAGTTATTACTAAGCTAGATTTAGCTCACAGTAGGGGTATCCATATTAATGTTGAGGGATTATCTAAAGAGCTTAAGACTACAATAGTACCAACATCTATAGTCTCAGGTTTAGGTCTAAGAGATGTCTTAGAGGCCATAGTAAATACTTATAAATCTAGAGGCAGAGAGGCTATAGTAATAGACTATGGATTATTAGAACAGTACATAAACGATTTAATACTAAAGCTTAAAGCTACAAGTTTATTAGAAGAAGTTAATATTAGATGGATAGCTATTAAGCTACTAGAAGGTGATTCCTATATTGAACAGATGCTTATAGGTAAAGGTTATAGTGATATAGTAGATTATGCAAGAAAACTTAGAGTAGAAGCTAAGAGTATAATAGGTAGAGACCCAGCAGATTTAATAGTAGAGTCTAGGTTCAAGTATACTAGTAGCATAGCTTCACGTAATATTACAGTATCGAAACTTAGAATCAATGATAGAGGCGTGAAGAGCTCATATGACGTTGATAAGCTACTTCTCAATCCAAGACTATCACCTATAATATCTCTAACTGTGCTTTTAGGATTACTCACTCTAGCATTTACCATTAATACTGGTTTCCCTCTAAATATAATCTTAGATGCTATAGGCTTCTCTAACTTCTCCGAGTTAATTGAGACTTATAGCATATCTGGTGTAATGGAGAGTATTATAAACGTAATAGTAGAGTCTACTGGAAGCCTACTAGAACCCGTTCCAACCTGGCTTCAGAGCCTGATTATTGATGGTATTATTGGAGGTGTTAGTGCTGTCTTATTCTTTGCTCCACTAATATTAACCGTAGCGTTAATTCTCGCCATATTAGAAGACTCAGGTTTAGCTCCTAGATTTGCTACTAGCTTACACTTATATACTTGCAAATTCGGCTTCTCAGGTCACTCAATATTCCCTTCAATATTATGTTTAGGTTGTAATGTTGCAGGTTTAATGTCTTTAAGAGCTATTCCTAGTATATGGGAGAGATTTAAGTTATACATGCTACTCCCCCTAATACCATGTCAGGCTAGGCTTATAGTATTTGTAGCCTTAGCGTCTGCTTTAAAAGGATTTATTAGTATAGCTGCTTTAATCATAGCCTATATAATTTCATTTACGTCACTTGCTATCTTAAGCTATACTCTAGATAAGCTAGCTAAGAATAGTTCTAAGCCAATACTCTTAATAGAAATACCTAGTATGCATAAGCCTATACCTAGAGTTTTATGGTGGCTATCCTGGTCTAGGTTAAAACATTTCCTAGTAAGGGCTGGGACAATAATATTTATTGGAGCATTGATATCATGGATTCTAACACATACAACCCTAAGCCTAGATTATACAGATGACCCAGCTGAGAGTATAGCAGCTAATATATCAAATCTCCTAGCACCACTACTAGAACCACTAGGTATTAGAGGAGAGCATAGCTGGATAATAGTATACGCTCTCATAACCGGCTTCATAGCCAAAGAGATAGTTCTAAGCTCAATAGTAGTAGCTACGGGAATAGAACACCCAATTAGGGCGATAGAGTCACTAGCCTTATCTGACGCGTCTACAATAGCTCTCATAATTATAATAGCATTATATACACCATGTTTAGCAACAGTAGCTACTATATACAGTGAATCTAGAAGAGTAAAGATAGCAGCAGTAGCAGTAATCCTAGGATTAATATCAGCATACATAGCATCAATAATAGTATACAATATATTAGCACAGCTTATAACATAGACGCAAGGAGATCAAATATGGATATACCAGAATCATGCAAAGAAATATTACCAGAAGACTACTATTTTGAAAGCGAATGTGACGCCAACTGCTTCTGTAACTCAAAAAGCCTAGATGAATACTTAGAATGCGCTATGAAATGTGTAAAGGATAAAACAAGTACACATGAAATGCCCATAATTGACTAAAACTCTAAACTCAAAATAATCTCGTAACGCACTTAGCTCTATATGGTGGGGCCGCCGGGATTTGAACCCGGGACCACAGGGGCCCAAGCCCTGCATCCTAGCCAGGCTAGACTACGGCCCCATCATGGCGCCGGGGGCGGGATTCGAACCCGCGCGCCCCCAGAGGGGCAACGGGTCTCCAGCCCGTCCCCTTAGTCCGCTCGGGCACCCCGGCGCCATATAGTACTATTGTTATTGAGGTTTAATAGGTTTCTGGTTGTTTTGGTATCCATATATGTATTTTATTTCCACGCTTCTCTATTCTTACTTTTGATGGGTCTAGCTTGTATGGTAGCTTATACTCTCCTTTTACCATTTCTAATTTTTTAGTGTATATATGTTTTCCTAGTGCTTTCTCTACTTTACTCTTATCAATTTTACCTTCTACTCTTATCTTATCCTCTGTTACCGTAACTTCTATTGTATCTTCTCTAGCCTCTGGAGCTTCTATGACTAGTAAAAGCTTATCTTCTTTATCTATTATTGTTGATAGAGGTTCTGTATATCCTCTTCTAATCTCATCTATTCTATCTTCAAATATTTTTTCTAGTTCATGTACTTCTCTCATATACTCCTCTGCCATCTCCTCTAATTCCTCAAATTCTCTCTCAAACTCTCTCATAGCTTCTCTTATAGCCTTAAATATTCTCTTCCTAGCTAGCTCAAATGGATCATAGTATGCTATCATAATATACACCAACTCTAGTATACTATTGGTGTTCTATACTCGTAGCCCTTACCTATCCTAGCTAGAGTACTTCTAGTTTCTTTCATTAACTCTTTAAGTCTAATCTTTACAAGTTCACCTTCCTCTATTAACTTATCTACAGGAATATCTAAACCTATGATTCTCGATAATGCTCTTAATAGTGTTGCTGCAGCCTCAGGATCTGGAATGTCTAGGAAGGAGTCAGCCATTAATATTAATGTATTAACTCTCCTCCTTATAGATTCTTTAAGTATAATCGCGTATGGACCTACAATATAGCCCTCTTCAACTCTCTTAGCTTCAGGTATATTATAGCCTAGCTTTATAGCATCATATGTGCTAGCAACCCAGTACACTGTAGGTTTTAAGAGTTCTGCTCTCTCAGGATTAACAATACCTGTAAGACCTATAATATACTCTATTCCTCTTAGCCTAACATACTCTACTAGGGCTAAAGATAGTGGAACAATACTCCTAGAACTTAAAGCTATATCAGTTACTAAAGCAACTATACGGCCATCGCCATCACCGTATACCCTGATAGGGCATAAGCCTTCACCACCTTTAACCACAGCTACTGGAGGTAGTAGGGTATAGCTATCAATTCCAACCTTATTAGTAAATCCTAGGGATCTTATCATGTGTAGAACAGCTATCTCACCAACAAGACCAACATCTGGCAAGCCAACTATCATGAACTTAGGCTTGCCTATGTCTACGTATTCTCTGAATATGAATCCACCAATCTCTTCTTCATAAACCGACAAGACTAGCACCGTAATTAATTAGATTGATTTTAAAGGGTTTAAAGTTTAAATCTTAGTAGGCTATTAGGGTGTAAGAGGGTAATGAGCAGAATTAAAGTTTGGATTGAGTCTCGGGAAGCTTGTATATCAGAGATGGTCTGTACAGTGCTATGTAGAGAAGTTTTTGAGATTAGTAGAGAGGATGGGAAAGTAATTATTAAGGATATGTGGAGAACAGATAAACTTAACTTTAATGAAGGAGTTGTAAGCGGGGATTTAGAAGAATGTATTATAGCAGCCTATGAGAATTGTCCAGTAGAGATTATAAGGTGGGCTAGAATTGAGTAAGCTTAAGAGAGTAGACCTAGATTTAGCTGAGAGAATATTATACCCCACAGTTCCAACCATTGTATTAGCTGAATATGATGGTAGAGTAAGCGGGATGATGGCTGCATGGTGGACACAGCTATCATTTAAACCGTTCCTTATAGGAGTAGCAGTGGCTCCTGAAAGGTTCACATATAAGCTTATCCTAAAATCTAGGATTTACTCTATTAACTTTATAGATTCAAGCCTCATTAACAAGACTCCATATCTCGGCGATATTTCAGAGAGATTCTATCCAAATAAGATTATAGTTGCAGGATTTAACATCGGTAGAGGAGAAGTCCTTAGAGCACCTATATTACTAGATTCTTCTGCTTCACTCGAGCTTGAACTATCTAGGATAGTAGAGGTTGGCGACCATGACTTAATAGTAGGAGAAGTTAGGTCAGCATATGCTATAGAAGATTTTAATGGTATGTGGATGTTAAGAGATTATAAGCCATTAATGTATCTAGGTAGAACTAGAAGACCGGATAAGGTTAAGAGATTATACGTTAAATGTAGGGACTTCGAGTTTACCGAAATTGAGTATGCTCCAGGAGATCTAAGAGAAGTAGCATCTATGAGATTTAAGATTTTAGATACCCTAGAGGGAATATTTAAGAGTATGGCTGGCAGGAGTAGGAGGAAAGTACTCCATGAGTTAGCTGGTGTTCTTAAAGAATATAATCTTGATCCTAGTGATACCGCTTATTATTATGAGGAGTTGAGGAGGAAGGCTTACCTTTGAAGATTCCTCATATATAGTATTGATCCGGTAGCTACTAGTATAGCTGTCCATATAGCTAATTTAGCTATTAAAACTTCAATGGAGTAAGTCTCATGTATTACATGTGGGGTGAATATATCTCTATAGATAGTTGTAGCTATTGATATAGGGTTATTTACTACCATAATGTATATGATTTCTGGGAATCTTAACCTTACTATGCTTTCAGGGTAGAATACGTTAGACATAAAGAAGATTATAAAGTACACTAGACTTCTAATTGTTGCCTGAAACTCTAGACTTTTAACTAGTGTTGAGATGGCTATTGATAAGCTTGACATTGAGGCTGTAACCATTATAGTCGTTGAAACTACTATTAGGAGATCAAGAAAGCTAGGTGTCTTAGCTATAACTATGAGTAGGATTATGAAGGGGATCTGGTATATAAATCCCCTAACTATACCGCTAACTACTCTACCCGCTACAAGCTCGAGTCTCGAGAATGGTAGACTTAAAAGATAATGGTGGAAGGCTCTCCGTAGCTCCATCATAACCTCTCTACCAATAGTGAATGCTGCTGCAAAAGCAGAGATAGAAGCTATACCTGGAGCTAAGAAGTAGAAGTAGTCTGGTACTATGTCTCTCCTAACTATACCTCTAAATATGAGAGCAAATATAAAGAGATCTGCTAGGTTCATAGCTACTAGTCCTGCAAGCCACCACTTATACTTCCAGAATCTCTGGAGATCCCTATAAGCTATTATAGTTATAATTCTCGGGTATATCATCTACTATAACCTCCCTCAATTCTCTTGTCTAGGAGCAAGAGTGCTGATAACATAGAGGCTATGGCAAATCCGACTAGGAATACTACCATGATATGAGGATCTGATACAGTTATCCCTGAAACGTCTTCAGGTGTTGCTATATACCTTATCATATCAGTTAAGTAGCTTACAGGGTTAATTTTGGCTATGTAGTAGTATATGGCTATTGAACTTAAGGCTATTATGGGGTAGAATACTGTACTAAGTCTTACTAGTAGTGAGTCTGAGATACCCATTAGAATATCTAGCCTATCACTGGATCTAATAATTAAAGCTATACTCATAGCTAAGCCTACAAGACTAGAAGCGAAGATTAGAGAAAATAAGGCTATAGCCAATACAGCTGATATACTATTAACGCCTAAGATTAAGACTATTACTATCATCATAGGTATAGAGTATATAAATGAGGCAATACCCCCTCCTAGAGCTCTACCAATAGCTAGAATCCTCCTCTTTATTGGTAATGATAACTGATAATCTATAAGCCCGTCTTCAAGCTCCTCTACAATCTCATGTCCTCTAAGCATAGACATAGAGAATAGTACAGCAACATAGGCACCAATAATATAGAACTTATAGTAGTCTATAACGCCTAGAGGACCTCTAATAGAAACCATCTTAGCTACAAGTAAGCCGAAAACTAGGACTTGTAAGAGAAACCATGCAAACCTCATAGCGAGGAAGAATTTATATCTACCAAGCTTCCTAATATCCCATAGGATTACTAGTAGTAATGCTCTAATATCTTCTCTAATATCCATTACTGTATCCTACCTTCCTCTAGTCTAGCTCCAGTGAAGTAGAAGAATACATCATCTAATGTAGGCTCTTTTAATGATACACTCCTCACCTTAATATTATTACGTGACAGTATGTCTATAGCTATTGCTATCTTCTCTTCTCCTCTATTAACATATGCTCTAATAACTCCATCACTATAGTCGAGTTTTCGAGCTTCAATAGCCTCAATTAGAGATTTAACTATGCCATCAGGAATCCTATTGTCTACTCTAAGCTCGATTATATCTCCACCGGGTATTCTATCTTTAAGCTCTGAGGGGGTTCCTAGAGCTTTTAGTGTACCTTTATGTATTATCGCTATTCTATCTGCTAATCTTTCAGCTTCTAACATATCATTAGTAGCTACTATGATTGTACTACCCTCATCTCTTAATGCTTTAATCTTATCCCAGACTCTATGCTTTGTAGTTACATCTAGCTGAGCTGTTGGTTCATCAAAGATGGCTATCTTAGGCTTCTGTATGAATAGCTTAGCTATCTCAACCTTCTTCCTAGTCCCACCACTCAACTCTGAGATAAATTTACCTCTATGCTCCCATAGGTCTAACTCCTCCATAATATCTCTTATAACCCTCCTAGCACCTATTACACTATAACCTACAACCATAGCATGCCATAGTAGCAACTCGTAGGGATTATCAACCCATAAAGCTTTAGGCTCCTGGAAAGCTATACCGACAAGCCTCCTAACAATATCGCCATGTCTAGTAACACTATATCCGTAGATTTCAACGTCTCCAGATGTAGGTTTATAAACTGTAGTTATAATGAGTAGTGTAGTAGTCTTACCAGAACCATTAGGTCCTAGGAGTCCAAAAATCTCACCCTCATAGATATCTAAGTTTAAGTTATTAACAGCAGTGACATTGCCAAACTTTTTAACCAAGTTAATTATCTTAACGGCAACATTACTCAATATAGACGCCTATAATTAATAATGGTAAAGTGAGACTTTAAAACGTTAATAACAGTCGCTCACTATACAGATTCTTTAAAATATGAGCATCCCAATGTAATAGTAGACTTAGAGTAAATTAAAGTCCATTACCGGGATCATAGCTAATCCTATTAAACCTTAAACATCCCCATAAATACAGTATATATAATGGTAGAGTTAGGTGATACTTGCTAGCTGGAGGACTATAGCTAGGCTCGTTAAAAACTCTGATATTGTAGTTGAGGTTGTCGATATTAGAGATCCTCATAGTACTATGAGTAAGAAGCTTGAGAAAATTGTTTATGCTCTAGATAAGACTCTACTCATAGTACTTAACAAGTGCGATCTAGTTCCTAGGAGTGTTGCTGAAGGCTGGAAGTCTTACCTTGAAGGATTAGGCTATAAGGTCATGTACATATCAGCTACTTCAAGATTAGGGACTAGAATGCTTAGAGGCTGGATTAAATCTATGGCTCCCTATAAGCCATTCATAGTAGTGGTTGTTGGTTACCCAAAGACAGGTAAATCAAGCATTATAAATGCTCTTAGAGGACGTAGAGGAGCTCCAACAAGTCCAATACCAGGCAGCCCAGGATACACTAGGGGGGTACAGATACTTAAAGTAGAGAATGATTTCTACATGATAGACACGCCAGGAATAATACCAGTAGATGGTCCCTTGCCTGAAGCGATAATAAGGGGTAGAGCTCCGGAGGAAATAAAAGATCCCGTGCCAGCAGCTGTGGCTTTAATAGAGAGAGCTCTAAAATATAACCCTAAAGCAATAGCAGACGCCTATGGGATAGAGGAGAAAGACCCATACAAAATACTAGAGCTCCTAGCTTTAAAGAGGGGATGGAGGTATAAGACTACAGGAGAGCCACTAATAGAAGAATCAGCTAGAACAATAATAAGAGATTACCATACAGCTAAACTATACTTCTACGTCCCACCACCATAAACGATTTGGCATAGTAATATAGTTGTCTCTGTAATTATAATGAAACATGTCTATCTGAGAGTTTAAAGAAGCAATGAACACTCTAGAGATAATGTAGGGGTCTAGAGCATCTAAGTAGATGAAGTGCTATTTTGATGATAAAATTTAATTTCTTGACTTTTAAGGTTTCTCTTTTTTTAACTTATTTCTTGGGTCTACTTTGGATAGGTTCAGTATTAGGGTTGGCTATGCTCTTATCGGTTTAAGTTTAGATGTATGGCGTGATGTCTGCATACATGTAAGTAACGGTTTTATTGAGTCTATTGAGAGGGGGGGTTCTTGTAGTTCTGATTCTATTGGTGGTTTAAGTTTTATTGCACTTCCTCAACCTGGTAATGCTCATGTTCACTCTGCAGATCATAGCTTTCCCGAGTATGGCATTAATTTAGATTTAAGAGATCTTGTTGCTCCTCCTCACGGTATTAAGCATAAGCTTCTAGAGTCTACTCCTATAGCTGAACTTATCTCCGGTATTAGAGAATTTTATATGCTTTCTTGGCTATCAGGCTTAGGCTTGATTATTGACTTTAGGGAGGGCGGTGGTTTAGGTTGTAAGCTCGCTGTTAATGCTAGAAGTAACCTACCCCCTGGCTTAGAGGTTACTATTCTAGGTAGACCTGGGCCTGAGTGGCCTGAGGGCTGTGAGGGTTTAGGCGTCTCAAGCCCCCTAGACTATGATATAGGCCTACTTAGAGATCTCTCCAATAAATTTAAGCCTTCAATGGCTCACGTAGCTGAAACCACTGAAAATAGATTACGCGGGGATCTTGAGAGAGCTCTAGAGGCTAAACTAGACGCTATAGTCCACGGTACACACCTCTCAAGAGAGGACTTAGTTGTTCTAAAAGAGAGGAATATAGGCTTAATAATGTGTCCTAGATCTAACTTATGGCATAATACAGGTACTCCCCCCATAGCTGAAGCACTTAGAATAGGAGTATTACTAGCACTTGGAACAGATAATGCTTCATGGATACCACCAGATATATGGGGTGAAGCTCAACAAGCACTACTCCTAGCTAGATCTCAGGGTCTAAAGGAGGAGTGGGCTGCAAAGAAGATAATAGAATCTATACTAATAAACCCATATTTAATAACTAGGAAAGAGCCTCCAGTAATTGAGGAAGGTAAAAAAGCTAAAATGATAATATATAATATTGAAGGTACAGGGATACCTAAAGCTAGAGAAATATACCATGCTATAGTAAAGAGGATAAATTTAAGTAAGATAGCAATAAGAATTGATAATAGCAAAATCTCTACGATTAAAGCATAAAAATTAAATACCTTAAGATATACATTAGAGGATGGGTGATGATTGGACACCTCCTGAGAAGTGATGATGTTGACCTGCACTGAGAAATTTATAGATGGAATAGTTGGCGGCTTAGATCTCGCGGCAAGCTCTAAAAGATGTAGCGGATTTGCTGTCATAAATATCAATACGATGACATTAGAAGCTACTAAATGCTTATATGATGACCCAGATATAGTGAGGGAGGTAGTAGAGAGTAGGGTTAAAATATTATCAGTTGATGCTCCACTAATAGAGGTCCCAGTATATAGGGCTGTCGATAAATTATCTAGGATTAGAGGATACTCAGTGCTACCGCCTACATTGGGGCCAATGAGGAAACTAGTAGAGAGGGCTTGGAGGCTAAAAAATACGCTTGAAGCTTTAGGAGTAGAGATTATAGAAACTCATCCGAGAAGCGTGCTCAAAAGCTCGAGAGCTAAAAATATAAGAGAGCTTCTAGATATCATAGGCTTAAAGTATAGCAATATTAGTATTGAAAAATTAAATAGAGATCAGATAGATTCTATTATAGCAGCTATAGTAGCATACTGCTACAGCGCCAAACACTGTATAGATAGAGTAGAAGCTGAAGATGGCCTAATATACTTAATTAAGCCGATTAAGAATGTTTAGGGTTCGGCGGCTGTTTCTTTTCTATAGATTTTGTAGATGCTTAGAGCTCTTAACGCAATCAGATATGTGCTAGCAGTATTTTTATCCAATCTCAGTTTCTTCATAGCTTCTGTGTTCTCGTGAGCTAGTTGCTTCTCTCAGTTCTACATATACTGTTTTTAATCCGTAGAGTAATACTTTCCACACTATCCTCTCTATGATTGAGCTCCTTAATATGGCTATTTTTGTAGCTACTACTTCCTTTTTGTGACCCTAAGTTTCCGAGACCCATGGCAGGCCGTGAGGAGGAAGCTCAGGAAAACTGTGATGATCTGTCCCAGGAAAACCTATAAAAACCTAGGACGGGAAATGGTCTGCTAAATCGATACTAATATTTAAAGTCTTAACTGTATAAATGTTTAAGGTAAGAGACTTGCCCCTCAATCCATTAGAGGTTGTGAGACTTATTGAGGATAATATGAAGAGATATGGTTTTCCTTTCCCTATTCCAGCTGATGCTATATACTCTTGGGCTAAGCCTCTAGGCTTACCTGCTAGAGGCTCTCCTATGCTCTATACTGGTGCTCTATATCAGCTTATGCCCTACATTGCCTCTATTGTTGAGTCTTTAGCTAAGATTGAGGGTTCAAGTGTTTCAGTTATGGCTTTAAGAGTCTCTAGATTTCTCCCAGGCTTCTTGACAGGCCTAGTTGTTAAGCCCCGTGGAGAGTTTCAGGTCTACTCTGAGAGTATTCTCAGGTCTATAGTTAAGCTTCTTAAGACTAGTGGTGTTAATGTTGCCTATCCTTACGAGGGTGACTTATATAGTGGTGTTTTACTCTACGATCTAGGTCTTGATGAGTTATTTAGAGAACAAGCTTTAAAAGTCTATAAGGCTTTAAAAGAGAGGGGAGCTACTACTGTTATTACTGTTGACCCCCACACTACTCATATATTAAGGAGTATTTATCCTAGGTATATTGATGGTTTCGATTTAGAGGTTAAGAGTTACCTAGAAGTTCTAGCTGAGAGTGGTTTTAAGCCAGGCTATTCTATACATAGAGATGTTGTTATTCACGATCCATGCCTCTACGCTAGATTTGAGAATATAGTGGATCAGCCTAGAAATCTATTAGCAAGTATTGGCGTTAAATACTTAGAGCCTAGAAGAACTAGGAGGATGACTTACTGTTGTGGAGGGCCTATTGAGGGTTTAGCACCTAAGATGGCTAAGGCTATAGCTAGTTCTAGGCTTAAAGAACTAGTTGAGAAGTCTAAGAGTATAGTAACGCTATGCCCTATATGCTACTCTAACCTTAAAGCTGTAGCAGGAGATGACATCGAGATTATAGATATAGCATTACTATTATCAGGTGAGAAGAGTTGACACTAAAACTCGACTCTCTAAGAGCCCTAGATGAAATCTATAAGGCCCTAGATGATAATATACTACAAGCAGCACTAAGTAGAGCATCGTATAATAACCAGGTTAAGGTTACAGAGATATTAGCTAGTAGGCCTGAAATAGCTAGCCTAGCTATAGAGGTTAGAGAGATTAAGAGAAGATCTATTATGAAGTTAGAAGAGCTCATAGATCAAGCAATTAGTAGCCTTAAAGCAGCTAAAGCCAATCCATACTATGCTAGTAGTGTCGAGGATGCTAGATCAATCATAGGTAGAATAGTTGGCTCTAATAAGCTAGTAATATTATCTAAGAGTATGGCCGCGGCAGAGTTAGACTTAAGGAGCTACCTTGAATCGCAAGGAAATGAGGTTTGGGAGACTGATCTAGGAGAATTCCTAATACAACTTGAAGGAGTCAAACCAATGCACACTATAGCACCTGCAGTCCATATGACTAGAGAGAAGGCATTAATACTCTTAAAGGGGAAGCTTAAGATTGATGTTAAAGAAGATACTATAGAATCTATAGCTAATACTGCAAGAGAATTTCTTAGGAGTAAAATCATTAGAGCCGATATCGGGATAACAGGTGCAAATGCTCTAGCAGCAGATACTGGAACCATAGTAACAGTTGAGAATGAGAGTAATATAAGACTAGTATCTAGCATACCCCCCGTAACTATAGCCATAGTACCTATAGATAAAATTGTACCAACACTACTAGATGCAGTAAAGGTAGCAATCATCCAAGCGGCATACGCCGGGCTATACCCACCAACATACATAAATATAGTTACAGGGCCTAGTAGTACTGCTGATATAGAACAAACTAGAGTTTACGGAGCTCAAGGCCCTAAAGAGTTACACGTCATACTCCTAGATAATGGGAGATTGAATGCTAAATCTAACCCACTACTAGGTGAGCAATTATACTGTATTAGATGCGGTAGATGCTCATTCGAGTGCCCAGTATGGGTACATACAGCAAACTACTGGGGCGGGCCAGTATATGGTGGCCCTATGGGTATAATCTGGACAGCTATAACAATAGATCCTATAGAGGCAGGTAAACTAGCCTACTTATGCCTACAATGCGGTAGGTGTGATGAGTCATGCCCTGTAGGTATAAGACTATCATATATACTGAGATACTTAAAAACAATAGCTATTAGTGGATCTATGTCTAAGCTCTAAGCTAAATGATAGTGTATTAGAATAAAGTTTAGTTAATACCTACTTAGAACATCTTTATTTTAATTCTGATTGGAGTTACTATAACTCTGAGTAATTAAGTGAGCTATGCCTAAGGTTAACTAGAGCATGAAATATTAACTCTAAATTTGAAATATATACCATTAAGCTAGAAGATTCTAGTAAACCTCTTAAGCTATGGTCAACAACTACCATAGATTGAGGAGTTTAGACATTACTTCTACGAGCTTTTCCTAGGATGGGAGATGGTTAACTTTACACTTCTAATAACATTTACTATATCAATCTTAGCTGGGCATACTAGGCTACATGCCCCGCATAATAGGCATGTATATATAGCATTCTCTATCTCAGTACTCCTAGCACCATTTATGATAGCTATGGCTAAGTTAACTCTACCTCTCGGCCCATAGCCTCTATGTCCGCCGGGGTATATTGTTGGGCATACTGGCTCGCAAAAGCCGCAGTAAACACATTTACTAGCCTCTCTTATTATCCAATCAGCTATGTTCTCGCTTAATTTCAAACTACCTTACCTGGATTTAATATACCTTTAGGATCAAATGCTCTCTTAATCTCTCTCATTAAATATAATGCTTTCTCTGAGCCTAACTTCTCCATCTCTAGCTTGAGGAGCTCTTTCTTAAGAACTCCTATTCCATGCTCTGCGCTAACAGTTCCTCCAAGCTCTAAAGCTATCTTACCTACCTCATTATGCCATTCTGCTACCCTCCTCTTAGCTTGCTCATCATCTATGGGGAATGCTGTTGATGGATGTAAATTACCATCCCCAACATGACCTCCTATTGATACTTTTATCCCCATGGATTTGCTAATTTCTCTGATCCTCGCTATAGCCTCTAATAGCTTTGATGGGGGTACTGCTATATCCTCCAAATATACTATTATACGTCTACCTGGATATAGCTTAGAGCCCATGGCTACTTGTGCTGGGAATAGGCTTCTCCTAAGCGTAAATAATCCTCTACTCTCAGCTTCTTCGAGACTCTTAGCAGTGTATATTCTAGTAGCATTATGCTTAGTCATTATATCCTTAATCCAGGATTCAACTCTATTTATAGCCTCTACGTTACAGTCTATGCTTACTAGGAACATGTGACCTTCAACATTAATGTCAACATTAGATGCTTCCTTAGCTAATATTGTAGTTTCATAGTCCATAAACTCCATTATCATAGGCTGGACTCTACTAGACTTTATATCTCTAAATGCTTCAAAGAAATCCTCTAGTGTTGGGAAGAATGCTAGAGCTGTAACCGTGGACTCTGGTAGTGGAGTTATCTTTAGTGTAGCCTCAGTAACTATAGCTAGTGTACCCTCACTCCCAACTATAAGCCTAACAAGATCATAGCCTTGCCTACACTTAGTAGTCTTACATCCAATCCTAAGAACTGAGCCTTGCTCATCAGGTAAGACTATTGTTAAGCCTAGAACCCAGTCTCTCATAGTACCATACCTAGCACCTCTAAGACCCCCAGCTCCACTGTTTATGGCGCCGCCTACAGTAGTAATACTAACACTACCAGGATCTATTGGGAACATGTAGCCATAGCGTGTAAGCTCAATATTTAAATCTCCAAGCCTAACCCCTGGCTCGACATCAATAGTAGAGTCTAGAATACTAACATTAAGTATTCTATTCATTCTCTCAAAAGATATGACAACACCGTCAGCGCTTGGAATAGCGGAGCCTGATAGGGCTGTAGTGGAGCCTTGAGGATAAATCTTAATATCATTCCTATAAGCATAGGATAAGAGCCTAGAAACATCTCTAGTATTCTCAGGGAAAACAACGGCTAAAGCATTTGAGGTTAGACCACTAGGCTCTCTAGAGTATAAGCTTATTATAGTGGGATCACTTATAACTTTATCTCTCCCAAGTAGGGATTCCAAGTCACTTATAATCTTATGCTTCAAAAAGAGACACCAAACTAACTATAAATAATCTAGCATTTAAAAATTGAGGTTAGAGTGGCTATATAGGTGGTCTATAGGTCTCTGGAGCTCTAGGCGTAATATATGCGTTTAGCCATAATAATGATATTATGACCTGGATTGTAGCAATAACTAGTGCATACTTAACCCAGTATGAGAATGAAATCCTTTTACCATGCCTCTCTAGTATCCCTATCGCTATAATATTAGCTGTTGAACCTATAGGAGTATAGTTTCCAGCCATGGTGCCAGCGAATAGCATAGCCCAGAAGAATGAGAAGACATTCCAGCCATAAGCCTCATATAGAGCATAGACTATTGGTATCATAGTAGCTATGGCTAAGACATTATCGAGGAAAGCTGTTAGAATAGCTGATATTATAAATGCTGAGTGTAGAGTACCAATCTCAATACTGCCAAGTGGGCCCCCCACTAGTGAGCCTAGCTTAACTGCATACTCTCCAATCTTAATATTAGACTCTGTATATTTAAGAGTACCTACAGCTGAGAATAGTAGCATGAAGAAGAGTAGTGTCCACCAGTCAACTCTATGCGTGATTATATCTCTAGCTCTATGCCTCTCAAGTAGTAGAGCTATAGAAGACCATAATAGTGGAGTAGCTACAAGCAATACATTCTTCATCTCTCCAGGACTCTTACCTAGTAATCCTTCAAGGATACTCTCAAGCGGATGGTGTATAATGAGCATACCAATAGTCCCTATGAAGAGCACCCAGTTTACTCTCTGCTTCCTCATAATATCTTCTGTGAGCTCAAACGTAAGCCTAGTCTTTCTAAACTTAGAATCTATATCCTGCACGTAGCCCCTCCAGATCACCATTGAGGCTATTATTGAGACTACAGTGACTATAATAGCGTTAGGCGTAGACCATAATAAGAAGTCGGTAAAGGTAAACCCTCCTCTTAAAGCAATCATTACACCAATAGGATTACCTACAACAGTAGCACTACTACCAACATTAGTCGTGAATACAGCTGCTATAACGAATGGTAGAGGATCTATGTTAAGCCTAGAACATATTTTGAGAATAAACAGGGTAATGAATATTATTGAGGTAACCTCATCTACAAGAGCAGCCATTAATGCAGCCATAGCCAATATTATAGCGTATAGGGCGAAACCAGAACTAACCCTACCCCCTAAACTATTAAGAAGATAATCGAAGAAATGCCTCTCCTCCAAAACACCTATAACCGTCATCATACCAACAAGAAATATGATTACATCAAGCTGAGAAAACTCTATAAAGTGAGAGATATCTAGGAGCCCTAAGATCATTAATAAGGATACCCCAAGTAATGCGAAGGCAACCCTAAACCGCCAGTATAGTAGTGTGGCACTAATAAATAATACTAATATACTAGTAGAGACCATTTGCTTAAAATTAAAACCTCCAATATGAGTTAATATGAAAGCTAGAGTTGGGAAAAGTATTATTAGTATAGGTTTAATCCTCTCCACCTATAACCCCGCTCTAGGGGTTTAGTATTTGAATCTTAAATATGTTACCTCTAAGCTAGACCTCTAATGTAAGGTCACTATAAGCTCTACTAAGCTTATATAAGCGTTCTTATTAATGAAATTATTTTAACGCTAGATTATACTATGATCGTTAGGTGTATACTCGGTGAGCATAGAGTTTGTAGAACCTTTAGATCAAAAGAAGATCATAGATATGCTTATCTCAGCATATGCTGATGAATGGATTGCAGCATACTATTATACTCTTACAGCATATGCTATTAGGGGACATGTATCAGAAGAGATCTCAGAGCATTTCCTTAAAGAAGCTGAGGAAGAAATAGAGAAGCATGCTAGAATGATTGCTGATAGACTGCAAGACTTTAATATAGATCCTCCGAGAGATTTCAGGAAGTTATGGGAAATCTCAGGTTGCAAGTATCCAGAAATCCCCGAAGACCCACATGATATCGATGCGTGGATTATAGTAGCTATTAAGGCTGAGGAATGTGCTATAAAATCATATAGAGATCTCTATGCTTACACACACGGCCGAGACCCTGTAACTGAGGAGCTAGCTGAGGATATTATTAGAGACGAGGTTAGGCATAGGACAAATCTAATTAATCTATTAAGTAAAGATGGAGTTAGGAGGCTTACGGGAGTTTAGTCTACTCTAGGACCTATAACCTCTTCTCCAACAATTTTATTTATTCTCTCGACTTCTCTATCAACATATAGCTGTATTTCATTGATTTCCTCCTCTGAAAGCCCCCTGAATCTCCCCTGTAGCTGTATATAGTTTCTTACATGCTTCCTCTTAGGTACTCTTGTTGTTACTCTGAATTGGTTCTCCTCGAGCTCCCAGTTTATCCACATTGCTGTCTCTACTGCTAGCCTACCAATCTTAATCCCATATCTAGGATCGAATCTCCACCCTGTAGGACATGGTTGTAGGATATGTATAAATGATGGTCCGTTCACTTGTAGTCCTTTTGCTATCTTCTGATCCATGTCTATAGGGTATGCAATATTAGCAGTAGCAACATACTGTATCCTATGTGCAGCAACTATATCAGCTATAGGCTTCTTAACCTGTACCTTACCTTTAAAGACTTTACCTATTGGTGTCGTAGTAGTCCATGAGTGTAGAGGTGTAGCTCCACTTCTCTGTATTCCAGTATTCATGTAAGCCTCATTATCGTATAGTATATATGTTACTCTATGGCCTCTCTCGAGCATACCGCTAAGAGCTTGGAGGCCTATATCGTATGTGCCTCCATCTCCTGCTAATACAATTATATTAATATTCCTCTCTGGATCTATCAATCCTTTCCTCGCCATAGCTTTAAAAGCAGCTTCAATGCCGCTAGCTGCTGCAGCAGCATTCTCAAATGCTACATGAAGCCATGGTACTCTCCATGATGTATATGGGTACATTGTTGTTGATACTTCTACGCATCCTGTAGCATTAACTATAATAGTGTTTCTGCCAGCTATCTTAAGTAAATGTCTTATAATAGTTGAGGCTGTACACCCTGCACATAAACCGTGGCCTGGGGCGAAGTACTCTTCTCTAGGTAGATCTCTAACACTTCTAATCCTTAACATTAATAGTTCACCCCCCTAACACCCCAGTATAGTGTGCCCATCTCTCTACCCTTCTTTCCAAGCTTTAACGCAGTCTTCACTATGCCTATAAAGTCGTGTTCTGTAACAGGTCTACCTCCAATACCAGCAATAAAGTTAATAATATCTGGTGGTGAGCCTCTCCTATAGAGTGATGCTAGGACTTCTAATGCTACAGGGCCCGCCATGCTAGCCCCATAGCTTATAGCTCTATCTACGACTATTAGAGTAGATATGTCTCCAATCTTAGACCTTAAGTCATCTACAGGGAACGGTCTCCAGAGTCTAAGCCTTAGAGCTCCAACTCTTAAACCCTCAGATCTGAGCTTCTCGACTGATACAAGCAAGTTACTATATATGCCGCCATAAGTTAATATTCCTATCTCAGCATCATCTATAAGGTAAGCCTCTATAGGTTCATAGCTTCTACCTAATGTATCTGCTATCTTCTTATCTACTTCTCTAATAACGTTATAGGCTTCACTCATAGCTTCTATCTGTTGATACTTAATCTCATAGTACCAGTCAGGCCCTACTAGAGAACCCATTGTAACCGGGTTTTCTGGATCAAGTACCACCCTACTCCTCCTAGGTACAAGCTTGCTCACAATACTTCTATCAGCTGGCAAGTATAGAGGCTCATATGTATGGCTCATCCAGAATCCATCATATGCTACAATAACTGGTAGTAATACTCTAGGATCTTCAGCTACTATGTAAGCCTGAATTATTGAATCGTAAACTTCCTGTGCTGTATGAGCTATAAATGTTATCCATGAGGAGTCTCTCACATTCATTAGATCACTATAATCACACCATATATTTATTGGGGCTGAGAGAGCCCTAGTAGCTACACTCATAACTAAAGGTAGCCTCATACCAGAAGCTATATGTAAAACCTCATGCATATACTCTAAACCCTGAGATGACGTGGCAGTAAAGACTCTAGCTCCCACAGCTGAAGCCCCAATGATAGCACTTAATGCTGAGTGCTCACTCTCAACATGAATAATCTCAGCGTTAAGCTCTCCATTTGCTATAAACTCTGCAAGCTTCTCTACAACTCCAGTCTGAGGTGTTATAGGGTAAGTAGCTATAACATCTACATCAATATCTCTAACAGCATAAGCTACAGCATAGTTAGAGTTTAGTAAAACTCTAACCTGCCTGGTTATAGGAGGTTCTAGCATAGTCACTTATTTCACCTCCTCAATAAAGCTAATAGCTTCTATAGGACACTCCTCGACACATATACCACACCCTTTACAATAATCATAGTCTATTTCTAGAGAGAATCTCCAGACTCTACCACTACTAGTCCTATACTCACCATCTCTAATAATAATAACCCCGTCAGGACAATACATCCAGCATAAGAGGCATCTAGTACACTTATCTTGATCTATAATAGGCTTAAATACCCTCCAATCACCAGTCTTCCTCTTAACACTATTACCAGCCTCTAAGATAATACCCCCAACTGGTAAATCCCTCCAGCTCATAACTGCATCACCTCTGCTAGCTCATAGGACTCAATTAAAACCCTAATATTAGCTAACATTGCTTCACTAAACTCTGAAGTCTTTAGTAGAGATTCTAGAGATCCAGACCATGAAATACCATATAGGGTTTTAAGTACTGCTTTAGAGAGAGACTCTAAACTAATAACATCTAATACCTTAGCTAAGGCTCCCAGCATTGCTACATTAACTATAGGTACCTTAAGATGTCTTAAAGCTATACTAGTCCCATCTACAGATACAACCCTAGGAATGTTAAGTTGAGTGGCTACCTCCCTGGCAGATTTCTTAGTATTTATAATAATGTAGCCATCACTCTTAAGACCTTGAATATAAGTTTCTGGAGATAAGCTTGGATCTAAGACTACAACAATATCGGGATTAACTATCGGAGATCTATTTAGAGTAGTTTTCATAGACGAGATTCTAGTATAAGCTTTAACAGGAGCACCTCTCCTCTCAGGACCGAATTCTGGGAAAGCTTGGGCATATAAACCCTGAGTATTAGCTGCCTCAGCTAATATTATAGATGCTGTTACAGCTCCCTGCCCCCCTCTACCATGCCATCTAATCTCGTAAATAGCATCCATACCATAGTCTCCAACTATATTCTTATATAGGAACTTAATATATTCTTGTATAGAGAATCTATATAATTTACTCTAAACCTGGAATTCTACCTCTCTCAAACTCTAGCCCGGCATTAATAGGCTTAGTCGCATCTAAGCCCATCTTAGCTGTAAGTCCATCCTTAGAGCTAGGGTCTAGAGTCGATCCCCTGACGTTCCTAATAATTATTAGATCTTTATCTGCCTGAAATCTAGTAGCTATAGCCCACTCAACTTGTCCTAAATCATCTGGGTCTATGTCAGAGTTTACTACTACTACATGTTTTAGGCTTGGGTGTGCAGCGAATGCTGCTAGTATAGCGTTCTTCCCGTCTCCCTCATGCCTCTTATCTATAGATATCACAGCGTGAAGCCATCCCCCACTTGCTGGCGTAAGCCTAACCTTATACACTTTTGGGACTACCCTAGAGACAGACTCCCATATAGCTACTTCTCTAAGGAATCCTATTAGTAGAGATGACTCTAAACCGCCTGATAGTATTACATGTGTATACTCATCTTTATTAACATATACACTCTCAACTCTAAGCACTGGCTGTAGCCTTACCCTATCATATGTCCCTATAACGTCTAAGTAGGGTCCCTCCTCGAGCATTTCTCCGGTAAGCCACCCCTCAATTACGGCTGCAGCACCGTAAGGTACAGGGTTCTTATGAATTGGGCTCTCATAGGCTTCAAGCCCTCCTAGTAGGCTAGACGCTACTTCAAGCTCAAAAACACCAAATCTAGGTGATGATGCAGCTGAGATAAGTATAGCTGGGTGTACACCTATTAGAACTGTTACTGGTAAATTAGCCCCCCTACTTCTAGCTCTAAGATAAAGCTCCCATAAATGCCTCGGAACTATCCTCACAACTCCAGTATTCTCATCTTTAACTAAAACCCTATGAATACTAGCATTACATACACCATCAAAACACGCTATAAAGACTGCTGATGAGAAGTATAATCCAGCCTCCTTCTCGTAGAATCTAACAGCTGGTAGGCTTAAGAGACCTCTCTCAGCAATACTAAGCTTTGGAGCTCCCACAATGCTAATCTTAGATTGTTTACTCATAGCCTCGAAGAGCTTCGAGTAAGCCTCATAATCACTACTCACATCAATAGCCTTATACAACTTAAGCCTAGTATCTACAATATTAGATACACTATCCTGTAAACAACCTTCAACCCTAAAAGCTACAATAGGACCCCTACCCTGACTCCTAGCTATAACTCTGGCAACCTCAAACTCCCTCGATAACACACCAGGAATCCTATCAACATCAAAGTGTACCATAAACTCGCTAATAGACCCCCTAGGCATCTCAGAGCACCTTAAAATCTATATATACCATAACTTATTAAATCTTCATAGAAACTCTACTTAGGTGTATTGCTTGAAAGCTGAGAGTCTAAGAATTAAGAATCAAAGTAATATTATTAAATCATTGATAATATTAACTGTGGTAATATGGGCTTTCTTCACGCTATACTATCTAAGTAAAGCTTACATTTCATACTCTAATTATACAGGTAACATTATTGAAGTTAGCGACCCCGAGAAGCTGAGAGACTCTATACCTAGGGATGGCTTATCTGTACTATATTTTAAGCAGAAGAACTGCCCTGGATGTGCCAAGCTAGAGCCGGCTCTATTAAGGTATGTTAATGAGAGGGCAGATATTAAACTCATAGTAGCTAATATCGATAATATGCTTGAAAGAAACGCTATGAGAACATTAGAGATTCTTGGCGACTATAGAGTTCCCGGAACCCCAACAATAATAGTATATGTTAATGGCGTAGAGGTTGGGAGACACGTATCAACATTTGGACTCGGAGAGCAATACGAGCCTCTAAAAAGTTTATAGAAAACGCTATATTGAGGAGAGTAGGAGAGAGTATAGATGGAGGCTTATATTCTGGGATTCAATTATCTGAGGATATTGAGAAAACTTTAGACCTAGGGTATATAATAACCTCTACTATTACCTCATATATCTTAGGTCTTATAGCCGCTTTATCCCCATGTAGTTTACCAATGATATCAGCTTATGCATTATCATCTGCTAGAGGCTCTATAAGATTCTCTAAACTAGTGAAGAAAGCATTAACTCTATGGTCTGTAGCTACGATTGGCGGATCCTTAATGGTAATCCTCTATGTCTCTAGTCATATTTTAACTATTAGTATCTATAATCTAGTATTGTCACTTGCAGCTAGTATGTTAGTAGCGTGGGGGCTTCTAACAATTATAACAATGAACCCGATGATAATAATGTCACAGAGATTATCTAAGATAACACCATTACTAGGTGTTCACTGCTCTCTCCCATTCCTTATATCACTAATAGCTATGCTAAAAGCGGCACCACATATAATCCTGTTAGGGACACTAGCATTCACATTAGGATATATAACACCATATATAGCTGTATTATCAACAGTTGAATTAGCAAATACTTTGAGAAACTTCATGACTAATAAGTTCACGGTCGTAATTCAAGGCATAATAATAGCTAGTGCAGGTATATATACTTTATACTATCTCCTATAAGAATTAAGACTCTATATACCAAGGGCTTTTAACAGGTCCCCTATTGTAGCAATGGCTATAATTAGAGAGCTTAGATGCATTATAGTACAGTATACACATATTGATCTAGCAATGTTTAACTCAAGATATACTAAGTATGGTGTTAGTAAGACTCCACTCCACGCTAGAATTGATAGTAGCCTTATAGCTGGTGTAAGACCAGTTAATAGCCATATTAAGCTTAAGATTAAAATTAAACCATAATAGTATGGTGCTAGAGAGCTAAGATGGAATCCTAAGATCCAAGCTTGAGGTATACTATAGACTGCTAAACAATTAGCTTTACCTCCAGGTCTACATATTGGAGTCTCTATTCCTTTAGCATAACTATAATACCCCCATATAGAGGCTACAAACCCAACCATGGCTGAAATAATCACTAATATTTGTATTGTTTGGTGCATAACTACACCGCTAAAATTCTCATATAAATAACTTTTTAATACATAACATATATATTTTATTTGTTAAACACATATAAGACATAAAACTATTACGCCGTTTAATGTAAAATGGTGTTCAAAGTAAATGATATTACAGCAACATAAGATATCTTTTAGAGCCTCTTTAGACTTTACCTAATAGGAGCGTTGATTTTAGAAGGTATATCTATAACTATTTTAATATTTCTTATGGTAAAGTATAGAGCTAGAAGCCCAGATGATATTCCACCAGAATATCCGAGATTAGGCCTCTACATAGGTATGGTAGAGCTAATATGGGTATTCTTATTCCCAATGTTCTACTTGTTATAGGGTGTAAGCTATGGTTGAGTTTAAAGCTACTATCAAATTATATACTATCGTATACTTAATCTTAGTTGGAGGGGCAATAGTAGAGATCGTATTCATACTTAATGGTATAGCTAAATGGTCCAAGCTCTTCGTTCTTGGGGTTTCAGGTATTCAAGCTAGCTTAATAATACTATTCTATATGCACATCTTTAGCGAGCCTACATCTATAAGAGCTATGTCTTTAATCACATTGTTATTATTAATGGTACTAGTGTCTAGTGCTGTAGCCAGTGTTATGGCCTGTACACCGTATATTGCTAGGTGATAATCATTGAGAGGAGAGTTAATAGTAGTTTCAATAATCGTCGCTATTCTCCTATTGATTATAATAGCTATAATAGCTAAGCTTTTGAGGGTTATATAGATGAAGTTAAAACTTAGCTTCTTTCCGCAATATTTCATTCTTGGAGCATTATTTATAGCGTTATTTAGCCTCTCGTCAGCAATATATTCATATTACTATGGTATCGGGTTAGGGCCTAAGGAGTGGAGCTTCCTAGATCCATCACCAGTTTACGTCATTAATAGGTTAATGTACCCTATTAGAGTTAATAGTACTATTGGTTTAATAGAAATCCCTATTGAAGGCAAGATTAACGTGCTCGTGCCACAATATGTAAACTGCCCAGACATATGCCATATAGAGACTGCTATAATGGTAACGGTTATGAGAGAGTTAGAAGTAAAAGGTCTATTAGATAAAGTTGTATGGATAACTATAGATGTGAACCCTTGGAGTAGCAACTTTACAATAGTCAAGAAGTATATGAGGGAGTCTTTAGGTCGAAATTTAGCGGATAAATCGTGGATATGGGTACTAGATGATACTAAGATAATAGACATTTTATGGAAGCAGTTAGATATCAGAGCGGAGAGAGATAATAAGACAGGGCTTATAGGGCATAAAGCAGGCTTTATTGTTGCAGACCAGAGAGGTTATATAAGATACTATGTAATACCAAGAGACTGGTCAAAGCCTAACATAGTAGCAGAGAAAATAATTTAATTATTACTAGATCTAGGTAAAGAGTAAATAATATTTATTGCATAATATAAAATACTTTATAGTATCTAATATAAAATTATTATTAAAATATAATTCAGTACTTAAAAGTACTCATTAATTAAGGAGGCATAGTTAAGATTTGTTATGTTATCTATACCTAAAGCTCATCCTTACCCTATAACTAAGCTTGTTTGGAGTGATGGTAGTCCTGTAAGGGTAAATGAATTAGAGGCTAATAAGGCGTATATTTTTAACTATTTATTTAAAAATACTCCAAACTTTCTGATAAATCTAGGAGATGAAAAAGGTAATCCGATAAGGATAGAGGTTACATTATACACAGCTATGCCTCCGCTCGCAGAGGAATCCATAGTATTCAGAGTTAAAGATTACGTGAAAGAATCTATCCCAGGATTTGGCTCTCCTTATACTGTTAATCCACATGGTTCTATAGTAGCTTATAGTGCTATTTGCCAACATTTCGGATGCCCCTACCTAGCTATAAACTTTTATGCCCCAGGTAGAAGTGTACCACTAGCTAGGTCAAAGATAGTGGAAAGAGGAGGTGTAATATACTGTGTATGCCATGGGGGGGCATATGATCCGTATAGAGGTGCAGCTATTCTACTAGATCCTCCACAGAGACCTTTGCCATTTGTCATACTTAGAGAGGAGAATGAAGAGCTCTATGCTGTTAATATTGTAGGAGCTACAATCTTCGGTAAATTCTGTAATACTTGCGGTGAAGAAGGCGATCTTATCGGGTCCATAAGTGTAGTAAAGGAGGCTTAAGTAGGTGATTCTTATGTCTCTTCAGATTAGGAGGTTACATGAGTGGCTAGTAGATAGGCTAGGCCTAAATAGATTACCTTTTAGAAGTGTTCCATATAGCTATGTAACTTTAGAGTTCTGGCTTGGAGCTATAGTTGCTGCCTCCTTCATATGGTTAGGTATATCTGGACTCCTCCTACTACTATACTATGACTATGTTAACCCAGCTGAAACTAATAGGAGACTCTTAGAATCTAAGCCATTCTTTAAACCTCTATTAACATCGCATCTTATCGCTGCTAATATCATGATACTCGGAGCTGTAGCCCACATGCTAAGAAACTTCCTTGTAGGAGCTTATAAAAGACCTAGAGAAATTTTATGGATTATTGGAGTACTAGCAGGATTCATGGCTCTACAAACAGCATTCTTCGGGTACTCAGCTATAGGAGATAAGATAGCTGTAGAAGCTATAAATATTGGAATAGGATTTGTATCTAGTAGTTTTGGATAGTACACTGGAAAAATTTTAGCATCAATAGCATTTGATGTTAGCGAATCTACAAGATACCTAAGAATTATAGCTCTACATATAATATTCGCCTTCACATTAGGCTTACTATTCATACTCCATTTCCTCCTATTTGAAGCACATGGCATACACCCAAGCCCTAAAGAGACTAAGTGGAGAAACGAACCTACAACAGTAGATGAGAAAAGGAGCGATATGGCACCATGGTTCCCCGTTAACCTAACATATATACTAGTAATAACTTTTGGAGTCTGGGGTATGATATTCATATTAATTGCTATACTCCAATCTATAGGCTGGATTCATCAACTACTATATCCTCTACCTATATTTGAAGGAACAGATGTAGCAGAGAAAGCTAGACCGATGCCTCCATGGTTCCTAGTATATGCATTTAAACTATTTCAACTTTCATTCCTATATATCCCGGCTAGCTTACAAGAAATTATCCCTGCTCTTGAAGGTTTTAGAGCATTACCTGTATTCATTGCATCATTCATAGTACCTCCACTAATTCTCACAGTCATACCATTCATAGCTAGAGGTAGAACTACGCATCCATTAGACAATATGCTCGCTACCTTCATATTAGGCTTATTCTCGACATATATGGTTCAGCTAACTGTTTGGGGTGCTATGACACTAAGCTTCCATAGCATACTAACAGCTTTAACAGTATTTATAACTCCAATACTAGTCTTAATACCTGGTCTGAGGCTATTAAGAGTTGTATGGCTTGGTATGAATATTAAGAGGGATGCTATAATATTTATTGCTTCAACAATAATTGCAATAATACTACCATTTGCGGCTCTCATAGCCACAGAAGGTTATAGGACAGAGGTAGGAATAGGAGATGCTATATCTGGGCTACTAGGTGTTGTTATAGCAGGACTATACCTTGGAATAGTAGCATTCTATACTTTCAGGTTTGAATCGTCAAGCGAGCAAGAGTATATCAGTGGAAGTGTTGAGGTGAAAAGTGTCCCGGGCATTTTAATAGCTGTGGCTATATCTGAATTATTCCTAATAGTTTTCACTGGAATACTACTTGCCTTAATAGATCCGTTAGTAGAGCCTATTTTAGCAACGTCTTTAATAGGTTTACTCTTACTTTCCATATACGGCTTATCTTATACATTATATAGAGTTATCACAATAGATCATAAGCCTTACAAAGGACACGGAGAAGAGCTACTACCACACTCTCTAGTATTAGCTGGACTAGTAGTAACAATACTTATAACATTATAGCTTAGATAGGGGGTATAGATGAGGTTAACCCTAACCTTTACGCTAACCGCTACACTAGCTTTCCTAACAGTATCCCTAGGATCCTTAACAAGAGCCTTAGGTGCAGGGTTAGCTTGCGGTGTAGACTGGCCATTCTGCCTAGGTTCTATTATACCTCCTATGATACTCTACGATATAGAGGTAGCTTTAGAGTATACTCATAGAATTACAGCTTTCATGACATTCTTATTAGCACTAACAACCCTATATATTGCTATGAGAGATAGCAATATAGCATCTAGGATTAAATATATAGCCTTAACTATGGTTTTAATCATAACTCTGCAAGTACTTATTGGTATGTTAGTTGTTAAATTGCACATAGAACCTCTAATATCAGCAATTCATAACATAATGGCTATTCTTATCATTGTAATAGCTACTATAGAAGCAGTAATATCATATTATAACTCTCTATAGCTAAGTGGAAAAGTCTCCTATACCTCGTAGGTAAATGACTATGCATTAGATACTATGAACCTTATATTATTTTATGGAATTATGGTTCTAAATATGAGTCTCTGCAAACTCTAGCTTAGTCATTAAGTATTTTAAATCTTCATTGATTATATCTAAGATCTTTATAAGCTGTGGACATACATTCAACTCTATAGCCATCCTAAGTAGTGGTATTAAGTGGACATTTAGGAATCTTACCTGAGCTTTAATACTCTCTAAGCTCTTATCTCTTGATAATTGAGCCATGAAAGCTAGCATAGCAACAAGACTATCAGCATCGTTCTGTGCCTTAAACCCATAGCGTTCATAAAAATCACTTACAGCCTTAGGTAAGAGACTCCTAGATACTGCATCATAATCTAGTCTAAGCTTAGATGCCTTTAAATCCTCTAATCTACACTCAGAAATATCAATACCAAGCTCATAACTCACATTCTTAGCCTCAGGAAATCCTAATAGGAAAAGACTAAGAGCTAAGTAGACATTAGATCTTAAGCTATCCATACTATCCATAGCAGTTAACCATAAACCAGATAATATTCAATGCTTTTAAATACTAGGAGTGCTCCATGGAAGACTGAAAGACATTTATAGAGATCTATGTAAAATCGCTCTAATTATATATAAATATATATATATATATATTAAGTTTTTAACTGTTAGGTTAAATAAAGTAAACTGGAACAGGTGGCGTGCTATGCATAAGATTTCACGTAGAGATTTCGCTAAGCTAGCTCTCGGCGTAGCTATAACATCTATCTCATCTTCTAGTATTGCGTCTATAGGTTTTAGTCGCGGTAAGAGATTCGCTATGTATATTGATGTCTCTAAGTGTTATGGATGCTATGCTTGCATGGTTGCGTGTGCTGCTGAGAATAATGTTCCAGTAGGTGTCTTTAGGACTTGGATTGAGAGGCATGTGCGCAGTGATGGTACTATAATCTTTGTTCCTAAGCAGTGTAACCACTGTGATAATCCACCCTGTGTTAAGCCTTGCCCAACTGGTGCTACATACGTTAACGAAGATGGCTTAGTTCTTGTTGACGACAATAAGTGTATTGGTTGTGGTGCTTGTGTTACAGCATGTCCTTATGGCGCTAGGTATAAGAATCCTGTTAAGGGTGTTGTTGATAAATGTACATTCTGTGATCATAGAATCTATGATGGCTTACTCCCAGCTTGTGTTGAGGCCTGCCCTACTGGGGCTAGAGTATTCGGTAGTTTAACTACAGAAGGTAGCGAGGTTAGGAGATTAGTAGATAGGAATCCTGTTCAAGTACTCAAACCTGAATATGGAGCAAAGCCTATGATATTTTATAGAGATTTACCTGAGGTGGCTAATCTATGAGCTGGCCTGCATATCCTGAGGGATACATGTACCCTAATGAGTTCTTCGAGCCTATAGTTTGGAAGCCTATTATGACAGCATATACTACGATGATAGCTATAGCTTCAGGTCTAGCTATTTTAATGGGTCTTACGCTCATACTTAATTATAAGCCTTTACTTAGATACCTCCCCCTAATGGGTATACTTGGAATAGCTTCTACTCTAGTACTTTTGCTTGGTCCCCTAGCAGATTTGAGAAGACCTGATCAAGCATTCCAAATATTCATATCACCGCATATCATGCCGTCAAACACATATCCTGGAATATCTTTTATAGCTATAGTAGCCTATATGTGGCCTATAACAATAATAGTATTCACTTTAGTAACACTACTAGTTATCTCAGCAGATCTCTTAGCTAAAGGAGGCTATTATAGAATACTAGCTCTAGGTTTAAAGAGTGAAGCTGAGTATCCATCATACTATAGGATAGCTAGAATACTAGCAGTCATTCTCCTAATATTAGGATTAGCATGGGCATTCTACTATCCAGGATTACTTTTCACAGCTGAATCCAAACTAATGTTATACAATATTACCCCACTACTTCCACTAACATATACTCTAGGTGCTCTAATAGCATCAATATTCATACTATCTATAGCATCAATACTTACTAGGATTCACCTAGACAATATTATGGTAAAGATTATCATAGTATCAGCTTTATCTATAATCTTCATTAAACTAATAGAACTTCTAAGAGTTAGCTTCATACTAAGTGATATTCCAGTTATCGATTCATTAATGAGAGTAATGGGAGGAATAATAATATTAACTGTGATATTACTGATTCTAACTGTTATACTAGGGTTATACTCTCTCAGAGACATTAGGATTCTACCTCTAGCTTCATTCATAGGCTTTGTAGCTGTTATACTAGATAGGTGGGTTTATAGTATAAGTGTACAGCAAGTCTCTAAGACGGGGATTGCTATTTTCCCAGTTCATATAGACTTTGTAGAGGCTCTACCTATATCATCATTAATTCTCTTATTCCTAGGGTTAGCAGTAATACTATCAGTAATACTTCCAACTAGGAGTGTAATTCTCGAGAAGGTGTTAGGAGGTGAGAAGCTATGAGTAGTATGTCTAGGAGAGAGTTTACTAAGGGACTTATAGGTCTAGCATTACTAGGTGCTGGTTTAGCGGCTTACTGGCCTGTTATAGATAATATTGTTAGACCAAAATATATTAGGGTAAGCCCTGATCCTCAAGCTGGAGCTAATGTTAAATATGTGTTTTCCTCATGTTTAGGCTGTAATGTTAGATGCGGTATTAAAGTTAGAGTAGTAGATTATAATGGTGTAGAGGTAGTAGAGAAAATCGAAGGGAACCCATACCATCCATATAATAGAGCTGTAGCCTTAGATAATAGGAATATGAGACTATCAGCCTTACCATACAAGACTCCAGTTAGTGAAGCTTTAACTAGATGGCATGGAACACTATGTGCTAGAGGCCAGGATGGAATACATTACTTATATGATCCATATAGAGTCTTGAAGCCTCTAAAGAGAGCCGGTCCTAGAGGTAGCGGAAAGTGGAAGGTTATATCATGGGATCAGCTTGTAAAAGAAGTTGTGGAAGGAGGTTTCATAGAAGAAACTGGAGAGAAACTACCCGGTCTAAAAGACTTCTACGTATATGGAAAGCTTAGAGATGCCGGATTTGAAGATCCAAATAAGATACTCTCAGATATGAAGAAAGATGTAGATAATATACTAGCCATTGCTAAGAATGAGAAGACTACATATGAAGATTTAGTTAAGACTATAGAGGAGTTTAAGAGCAAATGGTCTAAGATCCTTGGAGAGAAAGGTTTAAAACTCGAAGATATCCTAATAGATCCTAGCATGCCAGATTTAGGCACGAAAGCTAATATGGTAGTCTATATGAGAGGGCGAGGTCAGCCTAATACTGATCAGCTCAGCGCTAGGTGGATAAGAAGTATTGGTAGTGTAAACTGGCTTAGACATACATCTTCATGTCAGCTAGCTTTCTACACTGGCAATAAGCTTTGGGAAGGATACTATGATTTAAATGTTGATGTTATAGGCGCTAAGGTTATTATAGCAGCTGGTATAAGTCTAGGTAGGTTTCACCCCGGTGCTACAGGTCAAGGTGTTCTGATAGAGAGAGCTGCTGAGGGCCAATTAAAGCTATACTATGTTAATCCTCATGCTCCGAGAGTTCAGGCTAGAGGTAATATAATATGGGTTCCAGTCAAGCCTGGAGAAGATGGAGCTTTAGCTATGGCTATAGCTAGGATTCTAATAGAGAATAAGTGGTATGATGAGAAGTTCTTGAAGGCTCCTAACGATTCCGCAGCTAAGGAGCTAGGCTACCCAATATATACTAATGCTACATGGCTAGTAATATTTGAGGAGGATCATTCTAGGTTCGGTGAATTCTTAAAAGCTAAGGATGTAGGTTTAGAAGATTCAGATAAACCCGTTGTAAGTATCGGCGGAGAGTTAAACGTATTCGATAAGGTTAAAGTTGCAGATTTAGACGTAGATATGAGGATTACATTAAAGACTGGCGAGACTATTAGGGTAAAGACTGCTTTTAGCATATATAAAGATGAGGTATTTAGTAGAAGCTTAGAGGAGTGGCTTGAAATAGCATCTCCCTACTCTAAGGATACACGAGAGTTTAAAGAATATGTTGAGCTTGTAAAGCAAATGGCTAAAGACTTTGCTGAAGCTGCCCCCCAAGCAGGGACTTGTATTTTTAGAGGTATAGCGATGCATCCAAATGGAGATTATACTACGTGGACTTATAGAATGCTTGATACTCTAATAGCGAACTTCCATAGGAAGGGTGGAATACTAGGTAGACCCTCAGTAACAAGCTTCTTAAGATATATTTATGAACTAGGTATATCTCCCGTAGAGCCTGTTAGATGGGGTCCACCAATTGATAGGCATAGTGTAGCTTATGAAGATAGCTTAGAATATTGGCTTAGAGTGAAGAGAGGAGAGAGTCCATATCCTACTAAGAGACCATGGTATCCGCATTCGCCTGAGGAAAGCTATACTGAGCTATTCGCTGGCATAGCTGAAGGGTACCCGTATAGGGTTGGAGCTCTAATATTATTCTATGCTAACCCAGTTATAGCAACAAATTATGGAGTGAAATTCATAGAGGTTCTAAAAGATACAACAAAAATACCCCTATTCATAGGTATAACAACTACTATAAATGAATCCTACATATATGCTGAC
>JAUQQR010000049.1 GCA_030549835.1 Thermoproteota archaeon | reverse complement strand
GGACTATACGCTCTTCTTAGAGAAGCCTTGGATATAATTGTTAGAAGCAATGTTAAAAGTATGAAGAGAGCTTATGAGCTCTGCTATAAACGCCTCAGTAGGAGGTATTTACATATCCACAATAAGTATATTGAGGAAGCTGTAGGAGAGCACTATCAATATATAGAAGTTATAGAAACTATGTAGCTTGCCTAAACTTATTCTCCCGCCTCAATGATAGCTGGGTAGTTATTAGAAGCAGGATAATATGCCTATCCCTAGATACTGGTAGAAGCTTAATCTTTAAAGTCTTCTGAATTATCCTAGTCTCATAAAGCTTCTCAGACAACCACTCAATACTTCTCTTTAATTTAAATACATATGGTAGTTAAAAAGCTTAAAAACTTTTACAGAGAAACAGTCTGTGTTTAGCATGCTAGACTTAATTATGACTTAGATGTACTATTTTTATCCTCTTACTGACATTAATCTTAACGATCACGAGGTGTAGATTTTGGCTAGTTATAGTTTGCTTGAGGAGAGAATTAGAGATCTCAGGAGAGAGTTTGAGGCTAAGTTTATAGATCGTACTCCTGGGAGTAGGGCTTTATTTGAGAGGGCTTCAAGAGTATTACCTGGCGGTGTCACATATGCTATTAGATACTTTAAGCCTTACCCTATCTATATAGAGAGAGCTGATGGATCTAAGATTTGGGATGTTGATGGGAATACTTATATTGACTTCTGGATGGGGCATGGAGCTAATATCTTAGGTCATGCTCCACGTTTTATTATAGATACTATTAGAGAAGCTTCACTTAAGGGTCTACACTTAGGATTTGAGAATCCCTATGCTGTAGAATACGCTGAGCTATTAGCCAAGATTATTCCTAGTATTGAGCTCTTAAGATTTACTAATAGCGGTACTGAGGCTAATATGTATGCTGCTAGGCTTGCTAGAGCATATACTAGGAGGAGGTATATTGTTAAGATTGAGGGTGGATGGCATGGAGGCTACGACTCTTTACATACGGGAGTGACACCTCCATTTACTGGACCTGAGTCCGCCGGTCTACCAGAAGATTTTATAAAGTACACGTTAGTAGTACCTTTTAATAACATAGAGTACTTAGAAGATACTCTAAGAAAGTACCCCGTAGCAGCAGTATTCATAGAACCAGTGATAGGGGCAGGAGGCTGTATTGAGCCTATTGAGGGTTACCTTAAGAGTGTTAGAGAAATAACAGAGAGATATGGATCACTACTAGTATTTGACGAAGTTATAACAGGGTTTAGGCTAGCATTAGGAGGAGCTCAAGAATACTTTAATATAAAGCCAGATATTACTGTATTAGGTAAGATTATTGGTGGGGGATATCCGGGAGCTGGAGCATTTGGTGGGATTAGAGAGGTTATGGAGCTAGTAGATCACATAAAATATCCAGATCCTAGAAGTAGAGCATTCCATGGGGGGACTTTTGTAGGAAATCTTATAACAATAACTGCAGGCTATACAGTAGTCAAATACCTAAGTGATAATAAGAGTCTATATGAGAAAGCTGAAAACCTATGGACAATAGCGGCTAGGAGAATAGATAAGATATGCGAAGAACATGATAGGCTATGCTGGGTAACAGGAGTATCAACAATGATAGGAGTGCACTTCACAAAAATAAAACCGAGGAGTGTAAGAGAAGCGTATGAGCAGAGATGGAGTAATATTGTAGAGGAGACGCTAAACTTATATGCTAGAGTAAATGGAATAGCATACGTATCAGAGAAAATGGTACACCTACTACCATCACTAATACATACTAGAGAAGAAGCAGAAAAACTAATATCAGTAATTGAGCATTTCCTAGCAGGAATAACGAGGAAATAGTTAAAGCTAAACACAGACATAAATCTAAAACCTAGATTCACAAGCAAAGACTTGTGGAATGAGAGTTTTGAGATAATAACCAACACTATTACTAGAAGAGATCCTATAGGGAAAGATTCAGGTGTAGTTAAATGCTCATAGCTAATGTTAAAGGAATATACATGCTCATATTCGAGCTCTCCTGTACCACTAGCATAGCTATCGGCTCGCTAGGTGTAAGACACCTCGATACAGGCCTTTACATATACATTGGTAGTGGTAGAGGTCCTGGAGGTATTAGGAGCCGTGTCCTTAGGCATCTTATGAAGAGTAAGAGGCTGTGGTGGCATATTGACTATGTATCTACTCATAAATGCTTTAAGGCAAAGAGCCTAGTCTACGCTGAGACAACTCTAGACCTAGAATCTGAGCTTGCATCTAGGCTGATTGGCTATGAGTATATGAGCCCCTACATTGAGGGCTTCGGATCTACAGATAAGGAGAGTATAACTCACCTATTTAAGTGTAATTGTAGCTTAGAAGAATGCCTGAAAACCTGTACTGAGGCCTTAGAGAGTTTAGAATTAAACCCTAAAGCCCTACACTTAAACACTAATATTTAAATATTTATAATCTATAATACTCGTGGATGTTAGATGAGCTTAACACCCTTAGAGCTCGAGAGGTATGATAGGCAGATTAGACTCTTTGGTATCGAGGGTCAAGTCAGGCTTAAGAAATCTAAGGTATTAATCGCTGGCATCGGGGGTCTAGGCTGCCCGGCGGCTCTATACCTAGTGGCTGCAGGCATAGGCGAGGTTATAATAGTCGACTCAGAGACTGTTGAGTTAAGCAACCTAAATAGACAAATACTACACTGGACTAGTGATATTGGGAGACCTAAGGTAGACTCAGCAGTTGAGAAACTTAGGATACTAAATCCAGATGTTAGAATTGTAGGAATTAAGAGGGTTATAGATGAGGAACTACTAGAGAGCCTAGTACCTAATGTTGACATAGTTATTGATGGTTTAGATAGTTGGAAAATAAGATTTATACTTAACAGGATTTGTGTTAGATATAAGAAGCCATTGATACATGCTGGAATCCATGGAATGTATGGGCAACTACTAGTAGTAATCCCAGGTATAACTCCATGCCTCCAATGTATTATACCTAGAGAACCGCCAGAGATAAAACCATTCCCAGTACTAGGAGCAACACCCGGAATATTAGCAATGATGCAAGTAGTAGAGGCTATAAAACTCATAACTAAGATTGGTGAACCAGCAATAAATAAGATAATAGTATATGATGGGTATACAATGACGTTTAGAGAGGTACCTGTTAATAGAAATCCAAATTGTCCTGTATGTAGTTTAAAACAATAATAGCTAAATAATATGAGAGAATAGGCGAAAGTACGTATTTGTACTTCTATGAGTCTGTAGTCATAGTTGATGTTCTCGTTACTTTTAATAATACTTCTTCTCCACTCTCATTTATCATTACTTCTTGTTCTTCGCGGTCTTTGAAGTATATTATTCCTCTATATGCATTCCAATATATTGGATTTGATAGTATTTTATTTATATAGTTCTTTCTCTTATACTTCTCTCCTGGATTAAATCCTTTGATTTCTGATAATCTTAAATCATACTTCTTATACTTTTTCTGTACATAGTCTCTATATAGGTTTTCTAATACATTGAATACACAGAATGGTATTATTCTACCGTCTGGCATTAGGTAATGTATATTACATCTTCTTACTCTTGTTACATCATAGTTATATCTATCCATGAAGTGCATTGAGCCTAGGAAGAGTGATTTATAGTGGAATTCTTTTATAGCATCATAGTTTCCTCTAATGAATACATTGAATATTATTTTGTACATGTTGATATTCTTAGGCATTTTAGCTGTATCCAAGTATTTCCTTAAATTTAATAGTAGTTTTACTAGAGCTATTCTTTTCCCTAACCTCTTAGACTCAATACCTATTCTAGCCTCATCTAAGTACTCTATGAATCCCTCTACGTCGAAGAATTCTGTTATTGGTATAAATCTTCTAGGAACACCATAGGTATCAATATTATCTATAAACACGTATGTTGCTGCACCACACATGGGGTGATTGCTTAGAGTATCATAGTATTTACCTGTTATGGCGTCAATGAATTTAACAAACTTAGCTACAACAGGCACCGGGTACCATGCATCTTTCGGTATTTCACCGTTAGTCTGCTCCTCTACTCTAGCTGCTACATCTGCTATTGTTATCCTATATCTCTCCCTATCAGCCTTAGATACTCTCCCAGTGAGGCTAACCGGCTGGAAGTTGACGCCTCTAACAGTATCAATATGTTTACCTGCGAACCTGATTATATCTCCGAGCTGGTGATCATTAATTGTTCTTAGTACTGTTGGGACTAAGACGACGTTAGGTAAGCCTCCTCTCCTAAAAGCTTCAATTGCGAAGGGGGCCTCGTAATGATTCTTCCAGTTAACCTTAGGAGTTACGCCATCGAAGCTCATGTATACAACGCTTACTCCAGCTTTTCTAAGAGCTCTAACATATGATACTCCATCATTAGGATTATCTACGAATTTTCTTGCAATAGTTATGCCATTAGTATTAAGCTGTATGTAGTCCACGCCCTCCTCTACTAATGCTTTAATAACATCTATAAGATCCTCCCTGACTGTGGGCTCTCCACCAGTGACTTGCACACATGTATGGATATTTAAGCCATTAGATTGCCTCTTAAGCTGCCTAGCCATGAATCTAATCTCCTCAATACTAGGCTCGTAGACGTAGCCTGCTCTCTCAGCGTAGAAGAAGCAGTAGAAGCATGATAAGTCACACCTATTAGTTACGACTAGGTTCGCTAGAGCTGTGTGATTCTCGTGCATAGTACATAAGCCGCAACTATACGGGCATGGAGCTCCTATACTCGTATAAGCCCCAGCCCCCCCTAAGCCTTTACCAGTCTCCTCCCATTTCATGAGCCTTGAATACATACTATAGTCACTGAAGTAGAGCTCCTCTATTAAGCCATGATCGGGGCAAATCTTCCTGATATATAGCTTATTATCTCTCTCAACTATTATAGCTGGAAGTAGCCTAAGACAATCAGGGCATAGACTTGAAGTATATCTAATAAGTCTCTCATCACCCTTAACCTCTGGTAAAGGCCCGCCTAGAGGTATTCTCCTCTCTGCAATCTCAATCCAAGACTTACCATTAGCTGAGATAATCTTACCAGGGCTTGGGATAGTTCTAGGAACTTGTAGGCTAAAAGATTTCCCCTTACTCATAGTAATCCCCCAGTCTAAATAATTTACTCCAAAGTTATTGAATTTTCTAACAGGGGGTATTTTAATTTTATATTAATTAACTATTATATATCTTTATTTATTCTCAACTATAAGATTAGACCATCTAGAAGCGTATGATGATATAACGAGAAAGTTTCTCTTAGCAGCTTGAGGCTCAATACATTTAGTCTCATACATAGTACCATTTCTATCTCTAGCTATAATCTTCTTCCAGCCACTAGGATTACTGCAATCTTCAAGTTCAACATCAACAATAAGACCTATAATTGCTTTACCCTCGAGCTCAATAATTGAAATATTCTCCCTACTAGAGCTCATAATATAGACACCAGTTGAGAATATATGTATGCTGGCTTAATAGTAGTAAGTATAGAGGATTAAGGCTACTAGCATGGTAATAGTAACTAGGTATTTAATAGTTAACTAGTGAGCCTAGAGCTACTTGTTATCGTTTAAATTCTTAGTCTTCTCCTAATCTCTGCTAGTAGATTCATTGGTTCTTCTTCAAATATTCTCTTATCCATTACATCTACTTCTCTTATTATTGGTTTGAATTCCATTTTTGCTAGTATATGTTTCTCTATATCTATGTTTGGTGCTATCTCTATTAGTTTGAGTCCCTCGCTTGTTAGCTGGAATACTGCTCTCTCAGTTATATATAGTACTTTTTGGCCTCTTCTTAATCCTTCTCTAGCATTCCAGAATATCTTATATATGTTCTTAACAAATTTTACTATATTACCATCTCTTACTATTTCAAGTAATCCATCCTTAACCTTAATAATCCTATCTCCTGCTGTGAATTCTCCAGCAAATAGTATTCTTGGAGCTCCATCAGCTATAACTGGGAATCCTCCAGGTCCAGGCATTCTACCTGGTAATAGTGATGGGTTCACATTACCATGCTCATCAACTTGTAGGAAGCCTAGAGATGCTGCATCAATTATTCCCCCCTCATATAGTGTGAATTGATCTGGCATTGATAGTATAGCAAATGGTCCTCTAACAGCTCCAAAGTCTGGGCCTAAAAGAGCTACTCCACCCCATGGGCCTGATTCTACAGTCGTATATATGTAGTCTGTTAGCTTCTCCTCAGCTATAAGTGTTGATATTTCTGCAGGTATACCTACGCCTAGGTTTATTACTATAGGTCTACTCACTTCTTCAATTATTCTTACTAGTTCTAGTAGAGCCCTCCTAGCTATAATTTTCCTAACATCTAACGGCTTAGCTTTCAACCCTATCAGATCTATTGGTGGTATAATTCTACCAGATATTGTTGGATCATAGTCTATACTAGCAGTCTGTCTATGATACTCTCTCGGAGCTAAGACAATATAGTCTATTAGAGGACCGGGAACAACAACGTACTGTGGAGAGAGACTACCAAACCTAGCAAGTCTTAGAACCTGAGCTATAACAATACCTCTAGCTGGTAAAGCTTTAGTAGCTTGGACAATATTTAGAACTGTACCATATATAGCTTCATCCTCCATTGTTAAATTACCTATCTCATCAGATGTACTACCTCTAACTAGGGCAATATTAGGTTTAGGAGCCCTATATAATAGGTATTCTTCACCACCAACATTAACAATATCAACCCTAGCAGTTCTCCTCTCCTTAGCTAAATCATTTAAAGCTCCACCATCAAACCTAGGATCAAAAATTGTACCTAACCCAACCCTAGTAAGAACTCCTGGCCTCCCACTACCAACTTCACGAAACCAGTATGCTAGAATACCTATACCCCAGGCGTAGGCTTCTATAATGTTACCTAGAATAAGTTTCTGTAAAGCATCACTAAACCCATAGAATGGAAATAAGACACCTCTAATAAAATCATAGTCTCTATTTTCAGCCATATCTCTAGCAATAATATCAATACCTTTACCAGGGGCTCCTGGAAAAGCATCACATACTAAGAATAATCTCCTAGGATGCCCAGTCTTCTTATACATCTCATATAGTTTAATCAATAAGTACTCTGGAGTAGTGGCGATATTGAAACCTGAAATGGCAACTACAGACTCATCCTTAACACTCATTAAAGCCTCATTAACATCAACAACTTTAGAGACCATCCGATACACCAGAATAGTGATATTGTATTAAGGATTTAAATTTAATATTAAATCATTATAGTTATTAAGATACCAGTATCATAGTTAATT